>JBBAPP010000019.1:19319-21407 GCA_040400775.1 Polaromonas sp.
TGGGCTTCAAACCCAGTTTTGGCGCCTTGTCCACAGATGGCGTGATGCCGCTGTCCCGCATGCTGGACCATCTAGGTATTTTGGCGCGTGGGGTTGAAGATGTGGTTGCCGCCTTTGACATCATGCACCACCAAAAAGCGACCCTGAACGTCAGTAGATATGAGAGCTTGAGCCTGAATTTGGCCGTACCCGCTGATTTGGACGGCCTGGGTTTGACGGACGAGGTGCGCCATGCTTTTGTGCAAGGCATGCATCGCTTGCAATTGGCAGGCTGCACCCTGCAAGCAATTGACTTCAAAGACTGCGACTTCAGCGCCATGCGCAAGGCCGGTTTGATGCTATGCGAGGCGGAGCTGCGCGGCACGCTGTCCCAGACATTGGCCATGCACCGGGATGACATGCCCAAAGATTTGCTGAGCATGCTCGACTTCATCAGCAAGCGCAGTGCGCAAGACCTAGGCCGTGCCATCGCCACAGTGGTGCAGGCTGGCCAGTTTTTGACGCAGCGCGTCGCCAGCTTTGACGCCTTGCTGCTGCCTACCGCGCCACAAACGGCGTTTGACATGAACGCCGCCATTCCACACAACCAGGCTGACTTGACAGCCATGGCCAACATGTCAGGTGCACCAGCCATCAGTTTGCCTTTACCCATCACACCGCAGGCATTACCCATCGGCCTGCAGTTGATAGGCCAGCGCGGGGCAGACGCGGATCTGCTCAAGATTGCATTGGCGATAGAAAAATACCTGGCAGCGCCGGATGCTTGATTTAAAAAATATCAATCGCTTCAGACGCCGCTTGCTGTTGGGCAGTTCTGGCATGCTCACGCTCGCCGCGTTACATGGAAAGGCGCTTGCCCTGCCTGGCAAAGTTTTGGTGTTTCCGCGCGACAGAGGCTCGCACCCTGACTTTAAAACCGAGTGGTGGTACATCACAGGGTATGGCACATCTGGTACGCGCTCTTTCGGTTTTCAGCTCACGTTTTTTCGCTCCCGGGTAGGTAGCACGCAGGCCATGGCGTCAAAGTTTGCAGCCAAGCAACTGATGTTTGCGCACGCCGCCATCACGGATGTCGATGCTAAAAAGCTGTGGCATGACCAGCGCATTGCACGCGATGGTTTTGGTGTTGCTTTTGCCAGCGAAGCTGACATGTCGATCAAGCTACGTGACTGGACATTACAAGCCGATGGCAGGCGTTACCGTGCTGAATTAGCCGCCAACGATTTCGGTTTGAAGCTGCAATTCACTGAAACCCAAGGCGTTTTGTTGCAAGGCAAAAACGGCTTGTCGCGCAAGGGCCCAGACGAAAAACAGGCCAGCTACTATTACAGCCAGCCACAATTGGCCACCAGCGGCAGCCTGCGTATACAAGGGAAAACGTTTGACGTTCAGGGCACAGCCTGGTTAGACCACGAATGGAGTCAGGAAATACTGGCGCCAGGCGCTGTTGGCTGGGACTGGATAGGCATGAACTTGCTGGATGGCAGTGCGCTGACGGCCTTCCGGCTGCGTGACGACAAGGGGCGTGCAATGTGGGACGGTGGTTCGTTCAGATCAGCAAACAATGCCTTGCTTATCTTTAACCCTGGTGAAGTCAGCTTCACACCCACCCGCTTTTGGAAAAGCCCTTTGAGCCAGACCAGCTACCCGGTGGAATGGCAAATCAATACGCCAACAGGCAGCTTCAGCGTAAAAGCCGTGATGGACAACCAGGAGCTTGACAGCCGCCAGTCTACCGGGGCCATTTACTGGGAAGGGCTCAGCGAGCTGACCAACAGCAGCGGAAAAATAGTCGGCAGAGGCTATCTTGAAATGACCGGTTACGCCCAGCCCCTGCGTATGTAATTCCGTTTCCAAATCATTGGTGTCTAGGCGCGAAGCCGCAGGCAGTGCTCCAGCACGACAAGGCGAAGCAACAACGACACGGATGATTTAGAAATGGAATAAAGCGAGAGCGCTTGGGTATTTTGTAAGGTCTGATGTGCTTTGTAAAGTTGGGTACAGCGTTGACTTTTTGATAAGTGAATAGGACCCGAGAAATTCGCGTTGGCAATTGCGTCCGCACTTCCCACACCTTGCCAGTCAATT
>JBBAPP010000020.1:0-21250 GCA_040400775.1 Polaromonas sp.
ACCTGGACTATTTGATTGTCGACATGCCGCCGGGTACCGGTGACATTCAGCTGACACTGAGCCAGCGCGTGCCGATCACCGGTGCGGTGATCGTCACCACGCCACAAGACATTGCGCTGCTTGACGCCAAAAAAGGCATCAAGATGTTTGAAAAAGTCGGCGTGCCGATTTTGGGCATCGTTGAAAACATGGCAGTGCACATTTGCAGCAACTGCGGCCATACCGAGCATATTTTTGGTGCCGATGGAGGCAAAAAAATGGCCGCTGACTACAACATGGACTACTTGGGCGCGCTGCCGCTGGACATGCAAATCAGGCTACAGGCCGACAACGGCAGGCCCACAGTGGTGGCCGACCCGGACGGCGATGTGGCAGCTATCTACAAGGCCATCGCCCGCAAGATGGCTATTACCGTTGCAGCCAAGGCGAAAGATTTTTCAAGTAAATTCCCAACCATCAAGATTTCAAAAGACACCTGAAGCGATGATCCTCAAGCAAGCTGATGTGGCGACGCAGGTGACCGGGGTGGCACTGGCTAGCCTGGACGACATGCGCCAGCGCATTCGGCAAAAAAGCAAACTCAAAGGCAGGCAGGCAGATGCTGGGTCTATAGCTGACGTTCGTGCGCTGATTGGCCTCAAGCCAGAGTCTGGCCACAGGCGAGATTTGCTCATCGAACACCTGCACAAGCTCAATGACGCTTACCGCTGCCTGCGTGATAGGCATCTGGTCGCGCTGGCCAAAGAGATGAACATCCCGATGGCCGAGGTCTATGAGGTGGCCACTTTTTATCACCACTTTGAAGTGCTACGTGGCGACGAAAAGGCACCTGGCCTGACGGTGCGTGTGTGTGACGGCCTGGCGTGTGAGCTGGCAGGCGCGCAGGACTTGCTGGCCAGCTTGCCTCTGCTGCTGGGCCACCAGGACGTTCGCGTGATGGCTGCGCCCTGTATCGGCCGCTGTGAGCAGGCCCCCGCTGCCGTGGTGCACCAGTGTCCGGTACCGTTTGCCACGCCAGAGGCCGTTTTTAAGGTGGTAAAAAGCGGTTTAACCCAAGAAGTACGGGTTCAAGCAGCTACTGATTTTATAGCACATGAGTTTGCTGAAAAAAGTATTCCCATGCCTGCCAACGGTACAACACCAGGTCAAACCACCTACGAGATGTACCGTGCCAGTGGCGGCTACGCCTTGGCTGCCAGCATCGTCAATGGCGAAGACGATATTGAACGCATCATCCAGGCGATGGAGGACTCGGGTCTGCGCGGCTTGGGCGGTGCGGGCTTCCCCGCCGGGCGCAAGTGGCGCATCGTGCGCGACCAGCCCGCACCGCGTGTGATGGCTGTGAACATTGACGAGGGCGAGCCCGGCACCTTCAAAGACCGTACTTACCTGGAGCGCGACCCGCACCGGTTTTTGGAGGGCCTGCTGATTGCCGCGCAGGTGGTGGGCATCGATGCTTGCTACATCTACCTGCGTGATGAATACCATGGCTGCCGCGAGTCGCTGGCGCTGGAAATCGCCAAGCTGCAGGCCAACCCGCCATGCCATTTGCCAATGATTGAACTCCGGCGCGGCGCAGGCGCTTACATCTGTGGTGAAGAGTCCGCCATGATTGAAAGCATCGAAGGCAAGCGCGGTGAGCCGCGCATGCGCCCACCCTACATCGCCGAGGTGGGTCTGTTTGGCAGGCCCACGCTGGCGCACAATTTTGAGACGCTTTACTGGGTCCGCGACATCCTTGAAAAAGGTCCGCAGTGGTTCTCCAGCTTTGGTCGCAATGGCCGCAAAGGCTTGAGGAGCTTTAGCGTCAGCGGCCGGGTGAAACATCCGGGTGTCAAACTGGCACCTGCTGGCATAACGGTGCAGGAATTGATTGACGAGTATTGCGGCGGCATGGCGGACGGCCACAACTTTTACGCCTACTTGCCAGGCGGTGCATCGGGCGGTATTTTGCCGGCCAGCCTGAATGCGATTCCACTGGACTTTGACACACTGCAAGCCTATGGCTGCTTTATTGGGTCAGCGGCCGTCACCATCCTTGGCCATCAGGACAAGGCCCGTGATGCGGCACGCAATGTGATGAAATTTTTTGAGCACGAAAGCTGTGGCCAGTGCACGCCTTGCCGGGTCGGTACGGCCAAGGCCGCCCGCCTGATGCAGGCACCAGTGTGGGACGCGCAGACGCTGGAAGACCTGGCAGAAGTCATGGGCGATGCCTCTATTTGCGGTCTGGGTCAGGCGGCACCGAATCCGATTCGCTGCATTCAAAAATACTTTGCACCAGAAATTGGCGCAACTGCATGAACGCGCCAACAAAAATGGCTGAAGTTTTGCCGCAAACGCTGGCATTCAAGCTCGACGGCAACACCCTCCATGCCTATGCGGGCGAAACCATCCTCAAGGCTGCCAAGCGCCACGGCATTGATATTCCGCATCTTTGCTACAAAGACGGCTACCGTGCAGATGGCAACTGCCGCGCCTGCGTGGTGGAGGTCAAAGGCGAACGTGTTTTAGCCCCCAGCTGCTGCCGCATCGCAACGGCAGGTATGGAAGTGCAAGCCAACAGCGAACGGGCACTTAAAAGCCAGAAAATGGTGCTGGAGATGCTGCTGTCGGATATGCCCGATGTCGGCTACAAATGGGCCGATGCAGAATTGCAGAGCCCTCACCCTAGCCCTCTCCCAAAAGGAGAGGGGACAAGTCCGCTTGCACCCCCTCCGCGAATGGAAGCGGTGACCAGTCCGCTGGTACTCCCTCTTTTAGAAGGGGAGGGAACAAGTCCCTTTGCACCCCTTCTGCTAATGGAAGCGGTGACCAGTCCGCTGGTACTCCCTCTTGCAGATGGAGAGGGGACAAGTCCGTTGGTACTCCCTCTCCCTCTGGGAGAGGGCAGGGGTGAGGGCTCCCCGGATCCAGGCAATCAGGTGGGTCAACACGGCGAATTAAGCCAATGGGCCTCTCGCCTTAACGTCACAGTGCGCCCTGCGCTGAAAGCTTTGCGCCGCGAACAACCTAAGGCTGACATCTCCCACCCAGCCATGGCGGTCAATCTGGATGCCTGCATCCAGTGCAACCGCTGCGTACGCGCTTGCCGTGAAGAGCAGGTCAACGACGTGATTGGCTACGCCATGCGCGGCTCGCACAGTGAAATTGTGTTTGACCTGAACGATGCCATGGGCGACAGCAGCTGCGTGGCCTGCGGCGAATGCGTGCAAGCCTGCCCTACCGGCGCCTTGATGCCGAAGACGCACATTGGCTCGCAAGTTGTCGATAAAAAAGTAGCTTCGGTGTGCCCGTTTTGCGGCGTTGGCTGCCTGCTGACCTACAACGTCAAAGACAACCTGATCGTCAGCGTGGATGGCCGTGACGGTCCGGCCAATCACAGCCGCCTGTGTGTCAAGGGCCGCTTTGGTTTTGACTACGCGGCCAGCCCGCAGCGCCTGACCAAGCCCTTGATTCGCAAGGCCGGGGTTGCCAAAGACCCGGCGCAACTTGAAAAGCTAAACCTTCATAGCGGTGACTGGTCAGACGTGTTCCGCGAAGCGACCTGGGACGAAGCACTGGACTACAGCGGCAATCGGCTTAAAAATTTGCGTGACACACGCGGCAAAAAATCACTCGCAGGTTTTGGTTCGGCCAAAGGCAGCAACGAAGAAGCGTATTTGTTTCAAAAACTGGTGCGTATCGGCTTTGGCAGCAACAATGTCGACCATTGCACCCGCCTGTGCCATGCGTCCAGCGTCGCGGCTTTGCTTGAAGGCGTGGGCTCCGGCGCAGTCAGTAACCAGGTCAATGATGTAGCGCATGCCGGTCTGATCTTCGTGATTGGGTCTAACCCCAGCGCCAACCACCCGGTAGCCGCGACCTGGATGAAAAATGCCGCGAAGCGCGGTGCAAAAATTGTGCTGGCTGACCCGCGCGTGACCGACCTCGGCAAGCAGGCCTGGCGCACGCTGCAGTTCAAGGCTGGCACCGACGTGGCCATGCTCAATGCCTTGATTCACACGGTGATTGACGAGGGCTTGACGGATGTTGACTTCATCCGTGACCGCGCGAGCAACTTTGAAGCCCTGCGTGACAACGTCAAGGCCTACAGCCCGGAAGCCATGGCGCCTATTTGCGGTATTCCGGCCCAAACGCTGCGTGAGGTTGCGCGTGAATTTGCCAAAGCCAAAGGCGCGATGATTTTGTGGGGTATGGGTATCAGCCAGCATGTCCACGGCACCGACAACGCACGCTGCCTGATTGCGCTGGTTAGCGTGACGGGCCAGATTGGCAAGCCCGGCTCTGGCCTGCACCCTCTGCGTGGTCAGAACAATGTGCAGGGTGCCAGCGATGCAGGGTTAATACCTATGATGTTCCCGAATTACCAGCGGGTGGATGACAAGGCCAGCCATGCATGGTTTGAAAATTTCTGGAACGTCAAGCTGGACGACAAGCCCGGCTACACCGTGGTGGAAATCATGCGCCAGGCGCTGGCCCCTGAAAGTGATCCAGACAAGATTCACGGCCTGTACGTGATGGGTGAAAACCCCGCCATGAGTGACCCCGACTTGAACCATGCGCGCCACGCGCTGGCCAGCCTGAAGCATCTGGTGGTACAGGATATTTTCATGACCGAAACCGCCTGGCTGGCTGACGTGGTGCTGCCTGCCACGGCCTGGCCCGAAAAAACTGGCAGCGTCAGCAACACCGACCGCATGGTGCAAATGGGCAGGCAGGCGATTGACCCGCCGGGTGAGGCCATGGCTGATGTGTGGATCATTCAGCAGCTGGCCAATCGTTTGGGTTGCGGCTGGGATTACGGTCATGAAGTCGCTGAAACGCCGGGCAGCCCCAAGCAAGGTACGGCCCCCCTGGCGCGCAGCGCAGTCCGCCAAGTGGCAAGCGTGGGGGCTATGGTTGCTGCGGTGTATGAAGAAATGCGCCAGGCCATGCACGCTGCGATCTCAGGTATCACTTGGGAGCGTCTTCAACGCGAATCGAGTGTGACCTATCCTTGTCTGAGCGCCGATGACCCAGGTTCACCGACTGTCTTCATTGATCGTTTTGCAACGGCAGATGGGCGCGTTCATCTGGTACCCGCAGACATTATTCCGGCCAACGAGCGGCCTGATGCCGACTATCCGTTTGTTCTGATCACTGGCCGGCAGCTTGAGCATTGGCATACCGGCAGCATGACGCGACGGGCGGCGGTGCTGGATGCGATTGAGCCAATGGCAACCGCCTCCATGTGTGGCGCTGACTTGCTTGCGATGAATTTGGCTGCGGGTGATGTGATGACCGTTCAGTCACGCCGTGGTGAAGTTGCTATCCATGTGCGCCGTGACGATGGCACGCCGCAGGGCGCCGTGTTCATGCCGTTTGCCTATTACGAGGCTGCCGCCAATCTGCTGACCAACGCGGCACTTGACCCGTTCGGGAAGATTCCTGAATTCAAGTACTGTGCAGTAGCTGTTCGTGCAGGCGGACAAGTTGCATCTGTTGCAGGATACGCAGACAAGACGTATTCAGCCGTACACTCGCCGCATGTCTGATTTTTTGATGCAATCTCCGGATAACGGCGATGCTGTTGCCCGGCCCACCTTGCACGCAGCTGTTGTGATGCAGCGCGAGCACATTGACAACCGCTGGCAGCCATGGCGTTGGGCACTCGCTGACGTGGTGCCGCAGGAAGATGGCTTTGGCGCAGAAGCGCGGCTACTGTTCAAAAGCGAATCACAAGAGCGCTGGCTGCACCCCGGATTCAAGGTTGAACTGCATATTGGTGACGCTGAAGGCTACTACCTGAATGTCACCACAGAAAAACCGTGTTTTTGGGTCGTCTGGCGAATGGAAGAAGAGCCTTCGCTGGCTGAGGAGGTAATTGCGATGCCGCACATCGTCACGGTGAGTTATCACGACGCAGGTCGCTGGTTGGACTCGCAAGAAACCGTCGAGCAACTGCCGATGCCCGCCAGTGTGGCGCAATGGGTGCAAGACTTTGTAGACCAACATCATGTGCTGGAGGCCAAGCGGCGCCAGCGGCCGCAAAGTTTTAAATCGTTGCAAGACCGCTTTGGCAATCCGGCGCGGGTCAGCACCATCAAGGCGGCCGGGGGAGGCGCAATTCATGATTGAAGAGCAAAGCGGTTTTTTGGGGCGCTGGTCGCGCCGTAAGACCGATGTGTTGCAGGGCAAGGCGGTCGAGGAACCGGTTGTTACTGCGCCACCTGTGCAAACAAGCCCCGCAGCAAACGGTCGCTTGGTGGAGGTTCAGGAGGCTTCCGAAACTCCACCATCATTGTCGCTTGACGATGTCGAGTTACTAACCCAAGACTCTGATTTCAAGCCCTTCATGGCACAAAACGTGAATCTGGACGTGCGCAATGCCGCCATGAAAAAACTCTTTGCTGACCCACATTTCAATGTAATGGATGGGTTGGATATTTACATTGATGACTATTCAAAGTCCGATCCGATTCCTGAATCCATGTTGCGAGCCATGACCAGTTCTAAATTCCTCGGGCTGTTCGACGAAGAGGAAGACGCTGAGAAAACCGGTGATGCCGTTCCAGTGGGTGATAATGCAGGCGATTTTGTAGAACAATCCGTGGCACAGTCCGACGCACAAGTGGACGCAGCGGCACCTGACTCTGCACCCGAAATAACTTTAAGCCAACCCGAGTTATTGCCAGATGGCGGTGACTCAGTGGCCAGCCATAACGACCATGACAACCCTCATTTGCGACTGCAACCAGACCATGCCGCTTCAGCCACAGAAGCTGGGCGTGGCTCTTGATGAAACCCTGACGCTTCATTCTGCATTGTGCCGCCGTGAAGCCGGCGTCTTTCAAAAAGCCATTCAAACAGGCGACGACGTTGTAGTCGCTTGCACACAGGAAAAGCGCTTGTTTCTTGAAGTCGCCGAGCAGACCGAGCAGGCAACGTCAGTGATCAAGTTTGTCAACATCCGTGAATCTGGCGGCTGGAGCAGAGATGCCCAAAATGCCATGCCAAAGATTGCGGCGCTGCTGGCAGCGGCGCATTTGCCAGAGGCTGAGCCGGTTGCAACCGTGACCTACAAAAGCGCTGGCCGACTGCTGATTGTTGGTCCGCTCGATCAGGCCGAGCAGGTGGCCGGGTTGTTGGCCGACAGTTTGGATGTGACCATGTTTGCGCAAGGCGTGACGCCTGGACAGCCAACACTGCAAGAACGCCAGTATCCCGTTATTGCCGGCAGCGGCCTCACTGTCAAAGGTTGGCTGGGTGCTTTTGAAGCATCCTGGGCCAAAAGCAATGCGATCGATCTGGACTTGTGTACCCGCTGCAATGCCTGCGTAGCGGTGTGCCCTGAAGGTGCGATTGACCTCAGCTACCAAATTGACAACAGCAAATGCAGGTCGCACCGAGACTGCGTGGCCGTGTGTAAGGTGGCGGGTGCAATCGATTTCAGCCGAACCGCACAACCAGCCACTGAGGCGTTTGACATGGTTTTGGACTTGGGCACAAAGCCGCTGATCGGGCTGCATGCCCCGCCGCAAGGCTATTTTGCCTTTGATGCATCGCAAGGCCTGGCATCGCCCGGCCTGCTACCCATGGTGGTGAAGCTGCGCAGTTTGGTGGGGGAGTTTGAAAAGCCAAAGTTTTTCAATTACAAACAGAAAATTTGCGCGCACAGCCGCAACGAAACAGTGGGCTGTAACGCTTGCATCGACGTATGTTCTGCTGGCGCTGTCAAAAGTGAAAAAAGCCGCCAGCAGATTGTTGTCAACCCCAATCTTTGTGTGGGGTGCGGGGCCTGTACGACCGTTTGTCCAACGGGCGCACTGACTTATGCTTACCCGCGCGCCAGTGAGCAGGGAGTACGGCTAAAGACCTTGCTGTCGACCTACGCCAAGGCCGGAGGTACCCATGCTGTTATTTTGTTGCACAGCCAAGTGGCCGGGCAGCAGGCAGTTGAAGCATTGGGTCGTGCGGCTCAGCTGAAAAAATCAGTGCGTGGCGTTCCAGCCAACGTGATTCCCCTGGCGCTGTGGCACACCGCCAGTGTAGGGCTGGACTTGTGGTTAAGCGCCGTTGCTTTTGGCGCAACGCAGATTGCTGTACTGCTGACCGATGAAGAAGCCCCCGCCTATTTAGAAAGCCTTGAAAGCCAAATGCAAGTGGCGCAGGCCTTGCTCAACGGCCTGGGCTATGCGGGTAGTCATTTTCACCTGCTACGAGCGCCATCGGTGACGGATCTCGATGCCAGTCTGCAAAGCATTTCTCGCGCTCGTCCAAATGTGCCCGCCCATTCGGCGCGTTTTGCTGTGGCGCAAGAAAAGCGCAGTACGCTGGATATGGCGCTTGATCATTTCATCACGCAAGCGACTGCTGCTTTGCCTGAATCTTTTGCGCTTCCAGCGGCCGCTTCACCGTTTGGCAGCCTGGTGCTGAACAAGGACGCCTGTACCCTGTGCTTGAGCTGTGTTAGTGCCTGTCCAGCCAGTGCGCTGCAAGACAACCCTGATCACCCGCAACTCAAATTTATCGAGAAAAACTGCGTGCAGTGCGGCTTGTGCGCCAGCACTTGTCCAGAAGATGCGATTACTTTGCAGCCGCGTTTGCTACTGACACCGCAGCGCAAAGCGGCGCGCGTGCTGAACGAGAGCCTGCCCTATCAGTGCGTCCGCTGCAGCAAGCCTTTTGGTACCCTCAAGGCGATAGAGTCGATGCTCGGCAAGTTGGCTGGACACGCCATGTTTCAAGGCGCTGCGGCTGACCGATTGAAGATGTGTGGTGATTGCCGCGTCATCGATATCTATTCAGCCGAAAATGAAATAAAAATCACCGATATTCGTTGAGTAAAACCATGCATACTGCCCCACTTTCCCACGATGGACTTGACGAAGAAACGGCACGGGCTGAAGTCTACGGCTTGCTGTCTGCTTTGTACTATGCAGTCCCAACGCAAGAACTTTACGATAATATTTTGGTAGCGGTGACGCAGGCACCTGCTCCAGGAGCGTTGCTGGAAACAGCATGGGCAGAATTTGTCGCTGCGGCACGGCAGATCTCCCTTGACAGTATTTCCAGTGAACACGCCACGCTGTTCAGCGGTGTCAGCAAGCCAGAGGTGTGCCTCTTTGGTTCGCATTATTTAAGCGGGTTCTTGAACGAAAAGCCGCTCGCAGCTTTGAGAGGGGACATCGCTGACCTAGGTCTTGCGCGCCATGACGCAATGCATGAAACGGAAGATCATGCGGCTTACTTATTTGAAGTCATGCGATATTTGATTGCAGGCGATGACGTGGCTGTTGCCAATTTGACGCGCCAGCGAGAATTTTTTACTCGGCACGTCCTGAGCTGGGTGCCACAAATGTGCGAGGTGCTCGTATTCCACCCCAAGGCACGGTTTTACCGGGCGCTGGCTACTTTTACCCAAGCATTTATCAGTGTCGAGGCTCAGGGATTCGACATGCTGGTGTAAAAACCTTTGACCAAAGACGCGGAAGTGTTTCAGCTTGCGACACATTCGATTTGCATTTTTCTTTAAATCGCTAAGCATACCTATCGTTTACCCTAAATTGGGTTTACCAGCTGCTGTCGTCATTGTGATGTAAGCGCTTCTGGTTTACAGTATGCAAATAAATTCATAAGATTTTTCATTTTTTAATTTATTTGTCATTTAATTCAGCCACGCTTTCATGGAGAAAATCATGCAAGAAAGCCAGCCAAAATCCTCTCGACGGGGATTCTTTTTCGGTGCCGCCGCAACCACCGCGGCGGCAGCAGTCACCATTGCTTTGCCCAACATACCAGCAGTTGAGCCGGCCCTGACACTCGTCAAGCCCCCCCCCGACAAAGGTGGTGGTTACAGCTTGACGGAGCATGTTCAGCACTACTACCGTACCACTCGTATTTAAAGTTCGTCCTTAAATTTTTTACGTCAAGAATCAAACGGAGAGCGGCATGCTACTCACGAAAAAATCCCATAATGTTCATAACGTCCCATCTGGACGGCCAAATTCTTCGCGTTTTATACAAAGTCTTTCGCGCGGACTATCTAACGCTTTGCCCACCATGGACCGTCGCGCCTTTTTGCGCCGATCGGGATTGGGGGTAGGGGTCGGCTTGGCGGCAACGCAGTTGACGCTGGTCAAAAAATCAAATGCTGCAACACCAACCGCGGGAAATGGAAACGGCAAGATTGAAGTCAAACGTACAGTTTGTACCCACTGCTCGGTTGGCTGCGCGGTCGATGCTGTCGTTGAAAACGGTGTTTGGGTTCGGCAGGAACCAGTGTTTGACTCCCCCATAAACCTCGGTGGTTTTTGTGCAAAAGGCGCTTCACTGCGTGAACACGGACACGGCGAATTTCGTTTGCGTCATCCAATGAAGTTGGTGAACGGCAAGTACGAGCGAATCACTTGGGATGTGGCGCTGACTGAGATCAGTGCCAAGATGTTGGAGCTGCGAAAGACCAGCGGCCCTGATTCCATTTATGTGGTGGGTTCATCCAAACACAACAATGAGCAAGCTTATCTATTGCGCAAGTGGATGAGCTTTTGGGGCAGCAACAATTGTGATCACCAGGCCCGTATTTGTCATTCGACCACAGTCGCAGGTGTTGCCAACACCTGGGGTTATGGTGCCATGACCAATTCCTACAACGACATGCAAAACAGCAAGTGCGCCTTATACATCGGCTCAAACGCCGCTGAAGCGCACCCTGTCAGCTTGCTGCACATGTTGCACGCCAAAGAAACTGGCTGCAAAATGATTGTGGTTGATCCACGTTTTACGCGCACCGCCGCAAGGGCTGATGAGTTTATTCGCTTGCGTTCTGGTTCTGACATCCCGTTTCTGTTCGGTATGCTGTACCACATCTTCAAAAATGGTTGGGAAGATACCAAGTACATCAATGATCGCGTGTACGGCATGGACAAGGTTAAAGAAGAAATCTTGGCCAAGTGGACACCTGACAAAGTTGAAGAAGCCTGCGGTGTGCCCGAAGCGCGTGTATACATGGCAGCCGAGATGATGGCCAAAAATCGGCCATCCACCATAGTTTGGTGCATGGGTCAAACCCAACATACTACTGGTAACGCCGTTGTTCGTGCATCGTGTATTTTGCAACTTGCTCTTGGCAATGTTGGTGTATCTGGTGGCGGCACAAATATTTTCCGTGGTCACTGCAACGTTCAGGGTGCTACCGACGTGGGTCCGAATCCTGACTCGTTGCCGGGCTACTATGGTTTGGCTGAAGGGTCGTGGAAGCACTTTGCCAAAACTTGGGGCGTTGATTTCGACTGGATCAAAAGCCGCTATGCATCTCCCGCCATGATGGGTAAGCCTGGTATCACGGTATCGCGCTGGATTGATGGTGTTCTTGAGAAAAATGAATTTATTGATCAAGACTCAAATTTGCGTGGTGTTTTCTTTTGGGGCCATGCGCCCAACTCGCAAACACGCGGTTTGGAGATGAAGCGCGCAATGGACAAGCTTGATTTGTTGGTGGTTGTAGACCCCTACCCAACGGCTGCAGCGTCAATGGCTGCTATGCCCGGCAAGCCAGAAGATATCAATGCAAACCGCTCGGTGTATTTATTGCCTTCTACAACGCAGTTTGAAACCAGCGGTTCTGTAACAGCGTCCAATCGCTCGATTCAGTGGCGCGAAAAAGTTATCGAACCATTGTGGGAAAGTAGAACCGACCACATGATCATGTATCAGCTGGCAGAAAAGTTGGGATTTTCCAAAGAGCTGATTAAAAATGTCAAGCTGCAAAAAGTCAAAGGAATGGATGAGCCTGTTGGAGAGGACATTCTGCGTGAAATCAATAAATCTTGCTGGACTATTGGTTACACCGGTCAGAGCCCAGAGCGTCTGAAAGCGCACATGCGGAACATGCATTTGTTTGATGTCAAAACCCTAAGGTCTAAAGGGGGTATTGATAAAGAATCAGGCTATGACACTACTGGAGACTATTACGGTTTGCCATGGCCTTGCTATGGCACGCCCGAGATGAAGCATCCTGGTTCGCCGAATTTGTATGACACGTCAAAACATGTCATGGATGGTGGTGGTAACTTCAGGGCCAATTTTGGGGTTGAAAAAGAGGGTAAAAGCCTGCTTGCGGAAGACGGTTCTTGTTCCAAGGGAGCCGATATTCAAACAGGCTACCCCGAGTTTGACCACATGTTGGTGAAAAAGCTTGGTTGGTGGGATGAGCTAACTGATATTGAAAAAACAGCTGCTGAAGGCAAAAACTGGAAGACCGATTCGTCTGGCGGAATAATTCGTGTAGTGATGAAAAATCACGGCTGTCATCCGTTTGGCAACGCCAAAGCACGCGCTGTGGTGTGGAACTTTCCCGACGCGATTCCGCAGCATCGCGAGCCGCTTTACGGTAACCGTGCTGACTTGATGGCCAAGTACCCAACGCATGATGATAAAAAAGCTTTTTGGCGTCTGCCCACTTTATATAAAACACTTCAGCTAAAAAATATTGCTGACAAGGTGCACGAGAAATTCCCGTTGGTCATGACGTCTGGCCGTTTGGTGGAGTACGAGGGCGGCGGAGAAGAAACCCGATCCAATCCTTGGCTGGCTGAGCTGCAGCAGGAAATGTTCATTGAGATCAATCCGAAAGTGGCTGCTGAAAAAGGTATCCGAAACGGTGAGCGTGCCTGGGTCAGTACGCCTACAGGCGCAAGGCTGAACGTGCAAGCGATGGTCACAGAGCGTGTTGGGCCTGATACGGTCTTTATGCCGTTCCACTTCTCAGGCCGCTGGCAGGGTGCGGATATGCTGTCGTTCTATCCAAACGGTGCAGCACCGATTGTGCGCGGCGAGTCGGTGAATACTGCGACGACGTATGGTTATGACAGTGTCACCATGATGCAAGAGTCAAAAACGACGGTTTGTAACGTCGAACGAGCATAAGGAAATAAAAATGGCACGCATGAAATTTGTCAGTGATGCGGAGCGTTGCATTGAATGTAATGGCTGCGTAACTGCTTGTAAAAACGAGCATGAAGTCCCCTGGGGCGTCAACCGCCGCCGCGTGGTTACATTGAATGACGGCGTTCCGGGTGAAAAATCCATCTCGGTGGCCTGCATGCATTGCAGTGACGCTCCGTGCATGGCGGTTTGCCCGGTCAACTGCTTCTACCGTACCGACGAGGGTGTGGTGCTGCATGACAAGGATGTTTGCATTGGCTGCGGCTACTGCTCTTATGCCTGCCCGTTTGGTGCGCCGCAGTTTCCATCCGCTGGCACCTTCGGGGTACGCGGCAAAATGGACAAATGCACTTTCTGTGCTGGTGGCCCGGAGGCTAATGGCAGCCAGGCTGAGTTTGAAAAGTATGGCCGCAACCGTTTAGCCGAAGGTAAATTACCAGCTTGCGCTGAGCAGTGCTCAACCAAAGCGCTGCTGGCGGGCGACGGCGACGTGGTGGCAGATATTTTCCGCACCCGTGTCGCACAGCGTGGCAAGGGAGCTGAGGTGTGGGGTTGGGGTACAGCCTACGGTTCCAGGCAGGCTGGCCAGCCGCCTGTGGGAGCTAAGTCATGATGCGAATATCTTTTCTAATTTGTTCTGCTGTCTTTGGCCTGTCTGCTTGTGGTGACAAGGCTCAAACTGCGGGTGGCGTCAAAGGCGATGTTGCGCCCTACCTGGGCGTTGACAACAAGTTTGCAGCTCCTGGCTGGAAGGCGGGCGACAAGACCAGCTGGGAACAGGCGCTCAAGGTCAGAACCCAAAATATCCAGAACGAATATACGAGAACTGGTACCAAATAATGCCGGAGGACATATGATACAAGCGCGACTAGCTATATTTTCAATAGCAATTTGCGTTGCTGGTTGGGTTCATGCACAGGCACCTGCTACCTCGGCAACAGCACCTGTCGTGGTACCTGCTGCAGCTGCGCCAGGGGGAATTCAAGGGCAAAATATCTTTGCTGTAAAACCCGATGCCGATCAGGATCCCAAATATGCGGGTCAAACCAATGCAGAGCGCGCATTGGTTCAACCCGGTAATAATGCGCCCATGTGGCGGCAGGTGGGTAGTGGTGTTACAGGTTTTACCAGTTTGCCCAAAAGCGAGGCGCCTGAAGCGGGTAACCTGATTCAGCCTTTTGTTCAGTACCCTGGCTCTAGTTTGACCAATGCTGGTGAAGCCTGGCGTCAGGTGCGCAACAATTGGCTGATTCCGTACGGTGGATCGTTGCTGATCATCATCATGCTGGCTTTGACATTTGTTTATTTTGCCAAAGGTCCAATGAAGACCACCTTGCCTGCAACCGGTCGCAAGATTGAGCGCTTCACACCGTTTGAGCGGGCATCGCATTGGGCGAATGCCATCGCTTTTGTGGCGTTGGGCGTATCAGGCGTTGTGATGGCTTATGGTAAATTCTTCTTGTTACCTATCATGGGCAGCACGCTTTTTGGCTGGCTGACCTACGCGCTGAAGAATCTGCACAATTTTGCTGGGCCATTATTTGCTGTTTCCCTGGTGGTGGTGTTTTTCACATTCCTGAAAGACAACTGGCCTGAAAAAGGCGACCTGCAGTGGGTGCTCAAAGGTGGGGGAATGTTGGGTGGCGGTCATGCGCCGCCGACAGGTCGCTTTAACCCTGGGTCAAAAATAATCTTCTGGGGTGGCGTATTCTTTCTAGGTCTGATCATTATTGCGTCGGGTTTTGTACTGGACAAGATAGTTCCGGGCATGATTTATGAGCGTGGCACCATGCAGATCGCCCACATGGTCCACGGTGTTGTCAGCATCTTGATGCTTGCCATGTTCCTGGCGCACGGCTATCTTGGCTCCATCGGTATGGATGGTGCTTATGACGGCATGCGCAACGGCTATGTTGACGAAGCTTGGGCCAAGCAGCACCACGAATATTGGTATGACGATGTCAAGTCGGGAAAAATCCCGGCGCAACGCAGCGTACCTGTCTCGCCAGGACAAACCGTACAAATTTAACCTTTTTGAGAACAACGTATGAAAAAATGTCTCATTTCCCTGTTGGCAGTTTGTGCGTCTTCTTTGGTGCTGGCCAAGCTGCCAGCCCTCAACGATGAAGCCAAAGCCAAAGCTGCCGAGGCGGCTGCCAAGACAGCCTGGACAGGCAAAATGGATGGCTACCAGTTGTGCAAGTCACAAGACAAGGTAGCTGTCAGTTATTACAAATCGGCCAAAACTGCTGGTAAAGACACCAAGCCTGCAACGGCCACGCCGCCGTGTGCAGATCCTGGGGCTTTTGTCTATGTGCCAGCCGCACCTGTGACAGCTGCTGTAGCTCCTGCTCCTGCTACAGCCGCGACTCCTGCCGCCCCTGCACCTTTGGCCGCTGCTGCTAAGAAAATTTAAAAAGCTGTTTTACAGATTAAAGCCGACCCGTAAGGTGTCGGCTTTTTTGTTCTAGCCTTAGCACATGCTGCTTCCTTTTCTTACCCATGCCCAAGCAGCTTTAACCTGCGAGGTGTCCGCTGTCAATGAATTTGGCGAACACATCAGCGTCTCGATCCCCGCCGAACGCGCGCTGACGGTGTACGTCGACAAACGCGAGCTGGTCACGCTGATGTCGCTGGGCGCGCACCCTGAGCTGTTGGTGCTGGGTTATTTGCGCAACCAGCGCTTGGTCAAAAGTATTCAAGAAATTGAGTCCATCACGGTCGACTGGGAGGTTGGTGCGGCAGCCGTTAAAACCCGGTACGGCATTGCAGATATTGAAGAAAAAACCTCCAAACGCGTGGTGACCACCGGTTGCGGGCAGGGCAGTGTGTTTGGTGGTTTGATGGACGAGGTCGACCAGATCAAGTTGCCGTTGGATGCCAGCATTACCCAAAGCCAGCTCTACACGCTGGTCAATACCATCCGACTGAAAGAAACCACCTATAAATCTGCCGGATCGGTGCATGCCTGCGCCTTGTTTGACAGCGCAGGTGGCGAGCCCAAGATGTTGATATTTGTTGAAGATGTGGGCCGCCACAACGCGATTGACACCATCGCAGGCTGGATGTGGATGAATATGGCCCCCACGCTCCCCACTGTGTTTGGTTCGCAGCCCCCCGAGGGGGCCGCTGCGCCTGCGGACTGGCAAAGCCAGATCCGCGGCCCCTGCTTGAAGGGAGAAGATGCCCCATCGCAAGCAGCTAGCCTGGTGTTCTACACCACAGGCCGTTTGACCAGCGAAATGGTCATCAAATCCGCCCAAATGGGCGTACCCATCGTCGTGTCACGCAGCGGCATCACGCAAATGGGCCATCAGGTTGCGCAGGTGGTTGGGCTGTGCGCGATTGGCCGTGCTACCAACAAGCGCTTTGTTTGTTACACCAGTGTGCAGCGCTTGGTGCTTGAGGCTGGTCTGGTGGTCTAGCCCCACACCACACGGGGACTGAGGCTTTGGGTTAAGGTGTTGGCATGAACACACTTTTCATCAGACTCGGCTGGCGCACCCTGTGGCGAGATTTACGCGCTGGCGAACTTCGCTTGCTGATCGTTGCTGTCACTCTGGCTGTTGCGGCTTTAACCGCTGTTGGGTTTTTTGCTGATAGGCTTAAAGGCGGTTTGCAGCGTGATGCGCGGCAACTGCTGGGTGGCGATGCGGTGCTGCGCAGCGATCAAGCGACGCCTGCCACGTTTATTGCCAAAGCCAAGGCGCTGGGCTTAAAGTCGGCGGCCAGTGTCAGCTTCCCCACCATGGCGCGAGCCACAGATGCCGATGGCGGCGCCAGCAAGCTCGCAGCGTTTAAGGCCGTGCCTGCGGGTTATCCGCTGCGTGGCAATATGCAGGTCAGCAGCGTAGTGGGCGGCAAGGGCGAAAACACCCGTGACATTCCGGCCGCCGGTACGGCTTGGGTTGACCCATCCCTGCTCGATGCTTTGGGTCTGAAAATCGGCCAGACTTTGCTGATGGGCGATGCCAGTTTTAAAGTCACCCGTATCATCACCCAAGAGCCCGACCGCGGCGCGGGCTTCATCAGCTTTTCACCACGCGCCATGATCAATGCGGCAGATGTGGCGGCGACGAATCTGATTCAACCTGCCAGCCGCACCAACTACCGCTTTGCGGTAGCAGGGGATGACAAAGCGGTAGCCGAATACGTTAACTGGGCCAGTGCAGAGATTAAAAAACCGTTTGAACAATCTGGCGTTCGTGGTGTGCGGCTCGAATCGTTGGAATCTGGCAGCCCCGAGATGCGCCAAACATTGGACCGCGCCGAAAAGTTCTTGAATCTGGTGGCGCTGCTGGCCGCACTGCTCAGTGCCGTGGCGGTGGCGATTGTGGCGCGCGGTTTTGCAGCCAAGCATCTGGACGACTGCGCCATGCTGCGCGTGCTGGGCCAGCCGCAGCGCACCATTGCAGCAGCTTACGCGTTTGAGTTTGTGCTGGCAGGCCTGTTTGCCAGTGCGCTCGGTGTGGCGATTGGTTTTGCCGTGCACTACGGCTTTGTGCTGCTGCTGGCCGGGTTGGTGGAAACAGCGCTACCCGCTGCTACGTTATGGCCGGTCGCGTTTGGCATGGGCATGGGGCTGACCTTGCTGTTGTCCTTCGGCTTGCCGCCTGTGTTGCAACTGGCATCGGTACCGCCGCTACGGGTGATTCGCCGCGACGTGGGTAATTTAAAACCCGCCTCCATCGCCGTGCTGGGCGTCGGCATGCTGGGCTTTGCCGCACTGTTGGTAGCGGCCAGCAGTGACTTGAAATTAGGGTTGATTGCGGTCGGCGGTTTTGCGGGCGCAGTGTTGCTGTTCGCAGCTGCCAGCTATGCGGCAGTCAAGCTGTTAAGAGCCAGCGTGAATGAAGATATCGCCCCGCGCTGGCTGGTATTGGCCACGCGCCAACTGTCAGCACGGCCAGCTTACGCCGTGGTGCAAACCAGCGCGCTGGCGGTGGGCCTGCTGGCCTTGATGCTGCTGGTGCTTCTGCGCACAGACCTGGTTGACAGCTGGCGCCAAGCTACCCCGCCTGATGCGCCAAACCGTTTCATCATCAACCTGCAGCCTGAACAAGGCGAGGCATTTAAAAAAGCATTGGCAGATGGTGGCGTGACCAAATATGACTGGTATCCGATGATTCGTGGCCGCTTGGTTGAAGTGAACGGTAAAGCCATCACGCCTGATGATTTTACGGACGACCGTGCCAAACGTTTGGTTGACCGCGAATTCAATTTGTCTAACGCAGCCCAGCAGCCTGCCCACAACACAACCACAGCAGGGCAATGGACAGTGGAAGAAAAAGGCGCCATCAGCGTTGAAGAGGGCATTGCCAAAACACTGGGTTTAAAACTCGGTGATGCCTTGAGCTTTGACATGGGGGGTCAAGTCAGTAGCGCCAAAATCACCAGCCTGCGCAAGGTGGATTGGGGTTCGATGCGGGTCAACTTTTTTGTCATGTACCCAGTAGCAGTTGTGACAGATGTACCCGTGTCCTACATCAGCGCATTCAAAGCGCCACCAGCGGCCAAAGGCGAGAAAGGCGAAACACTTCCCGCCGGGGAGCGTGGGCTCCTTAGCTTTGACAACCAGTTGGTCAAAGCCTTCCCCAACATCACGAATATCGACACCACCAGCACACTGGCCCAAGTGCAGCGCGTACTAGACCAAGTCATTCGAGCCGTAGAGTTTTTGTTCGGCTTCACGCTGGCTGCTGGGCTTGTGGTGTTGTTTGCGGCAATAACTGCGACCCGGGAAGAACGCGCCAAAGAGTTCGCCATCATGCGTGCCGTGGGTGCGCGGGCGTCGCTGCTGCGGCAGGTGCAGCGTGCTGAGCTGGCCGGTGTGGGGCTTCTGGCAGGCTTTTTGGCGTCTGTTGTGGCACTGGCAGTGGGCTGGGGCTTGGCCCGCTACGTGTTTGACTTTGCCTGGACGGGCTCGTGGACAGTTCCCCTGTTTGGCAGCTTGGCCGGGGCTGCACTCGCTCTGGCGGCGGGCTGGTGGGGGCTGCGCTCAGTGCTGAACACGCCGGTGGTCGAGACCTTACGCAAGGCGCAATAAGCTGACGATGCAGATTGAAGAAAAACTGAAATTCGCCACGCCGTTTGAATGGATAGGCGGCGAAGCGAGGGTCAAGGCGCTGGTTGAACGTTTTTATGACCTGATGGACCTGGAGCCCGGCTACAGTGCCCTGCGCGCCGCCCACGCTGGCCCGCTCGACAGCGCGCGGCAAAAAACCTTTTGGTTTTTGTGCGGCTGGCTGGGCGGGCCGCAGTACTACACCGAAAAGTTGAGAGTTTTTGGGGTCAGAGCCCAAATTCGCCGAGCCTTCGGCTCGCCCGGAGGGTGCGGTGCTTCGCACCGCAGCGAAATTGGTGTCTGACCCCAATAACTCGAATGCGCCACATGCCCCAGCAAACGGGCGGCGGCTCCATAGGCATCAAAGAACGCGACCAGTGGCTGGCCTGCATGGATCAAGCCATGGTTGAAACAGGTGTTGACGAGGCGCTGCGAGCCCGCCTCAACACCTCATTTTTTCAGACGGCGGACTGGATGCGAAACAAGGGCGAGTAAGGTGGATGAACTATTTGCTCCTAAATCAGGAGCTGCTTTCGCCCGTATTAATTAGTCTGTAGCCTGATTTGGCACCTGAAAACGCCTAAAAATACCAAAAAAACACAAAAAATGGCCCTGAAAGCCTCAACCGGCCGTTTGAAACGATCAAAGACCTGCTTTCAGGCTATTTTTAGGTATCAAAAGTACTTCAAGGCTAATAGATACGGGGGTAAGAAGCTACTGAATAAATAGCGAAAAAGTTGCCTTGAATGGCCTGCAATTGCACTGATAATCAAAAATGCTGTTGCTCCAACTCATATAAAACACATGTCTGAAATCGTCTTCAAAGGCAAAGAGTATGTCTACAACCACCACCTGACGGTGCCCTACCGCCCGCTGGAGGTTGATGCGGCCAAAGGCATAGGCCCGGCAGACCTGGGCAGCAACCTGGTGATTCATGGCGACAACCTGCATGCGCTCAAAAGCCTGCTGCCACGCTACGCTGGCCAGGTCGACTTGGTGTTTATTGACCCGCCCTACAACACGGGCAACGAAGGCTGGTGCTACAACGACAACGTCAACAGCCCCATCATGAAAGAGTGGCTGACGACCAACCCGGTCGATGGCGAAGACATGCTGCGCCACGACAAATGGCTGTGCATGATGTGGCCCCGGCTCGTGCTGCTGCGCGAGTTGTTAAGCGAGAAGGGCTCGATCTGGATCACGCTGGATGACAACGAGGTGCATCGGGCGCGGATGGTGTTGGATGAAATTTTTGGTGATGGCTCACATGTGGGAACGCTCATATGGCAGAAAAAGTACAGCACAAAAAGCGATACGAAGTTTTTTTCTGAATCACATGACTATGTTCTTGTCTACGCAAAAAATATTGATTCAGTGGAGATTCATGGTTTGGAGCGTACCGATCAGCAGGATGCAGCTTATAAAAACGCCGACAACGATAAGCGTGGCTTATGGACTTCTGGGGACATGCTCCGCATGGAAGCTCGCGATTACGCGATCTATCCAATTCTGAGCCCCAATGGCGAATCACACCTTCCACCCGCCGGTACAAGTTGGAGGTACAACAAGGAAAAGATTGACGAACTGCGCGCAGATAATCGCCTCTGGTTCGGTGTCGATGGAACAGCTCGTCCGCGGTTGAAGCGCTTTTTAAATGAAGTCCAGCAGTCGGTTCCAGCTCAAACAATATGGAGCTACCAAGAGGTCAACCACAGCGATGGTGCAAAGAAAAATTTAGCTGAAATGTTTGGTGGAAACGAAGCTCCATTTGCTACGCCCAAACCTGTCGAATTGCTAGATCGGGTTATTCACGTCGCGACCAAACGAGACTCCCTCATCCTCGACTCCTTCGCAGGCTCAGGCACCACCGCCCACGCCGTCCTCAAAGCCAATGCCAAAGACGGCGGCCATCGTAAATTCATTCTGGTCGAAGGCGAAGCGTACGCCGACAAACTCACTGCCGAGCGCGTGCGCCGAGCCATCAAGGGCTATGCCTGGACGGGCAACCAGCGTGAGACCTTGCTGGAAGAAAAAATCACCTTCACCCAGTTTAAAAAAGCTGATGAGTGGCTGAAAAAAGTTGAGGCGATCAAGGTGAAGGAGGGGTTTGCTGAAGAGGCGGCGCAGGGTGACTTGCTATCCGTTCGGGCTGAGCCTGTCGAAGCCTACCCTTCGACAGGTTCAGGGCGAACGGAAAAACAATCCGGGGAGCCCTCACCCCTGCCCTCTCCCAAGGGGCGAGGGAGTAAGCCCGGGGGT
>JBBAPP010000021.1:0-7096 GCA_040400775.1 Polaromonas sp.
GTCAGTCGGGCAACACCGCTGTGACCTCAATTTCAACCCGCGCCCGGTCTTCGACCAGGCCTGAGACTTCCACACAGGTCATGGCCGGAAAGTTCTTGCCCATCACGTCGCGATAGGCTGCGCCCAGCTCTTTCAGGCGGGCGGTGTATTCTGCGCGGTCGGTGATGTACCAGGTCATGCGTACCATGTGCTCTGGCCCGGCGTTGGCGGCTTGCAGCACGGCTGCAATGTTGACCAGGGCTTGCCGGGTTTGGGCTATGAAGTCGTCGCTTTCAAACTGTTGTTGGGCGTTCCAGCCGATTTGTCCGCCAACAAAAATCAGCGCACCGCGGGCCATGACGCCGTTGGCATAGCCTTTGGGTTCGGCCCAGTCAGGGGGTTGCAGCTTACGCATGGTAGGGGTCTTTTTTTAAGGCGTTGCACTGCGTAATTTGAAGCGCTGCAGTTTGCCGGTTTCGGTGCGTGGCAGTTTGCTGACAAACGCAATCTGGCGTGGGTATTTGAAGGGCGCCAGGCTGGCCTTGACATGGTCTTGCAGCAGTTTGACGCAGGCCGCATTGCCTTCAATGCCGGGCTTGAGCACCACAAAGGCCTGCACGCGCATGCCGCGCTCGGCGTCTGGCAGGCCCACCACCGCGCATTCAGCCACTGCTGGGTGCTGCATCAGGGCGTCTTCAACTTCAGGCCCGGCGACGTTGTAGCCAGAGGTGATGATCATGTCGTCGTCACGCGCCTGGTAAAAAAAGTAGCCGTCTGCGTCTTGCGTGAAGGCATCGCCGGGGTAGTTCCAGCCGTCTTTGACGTACCTGGTTTGGCGCGCGTCGTCCAGGTACTTGCAACCGGTGGGCCCTTTGACAGCCAGTTTGCCCACGCTGCCCAAGGGCACCTCGATGCCCTGGTCGTTTACCACTTTGGCGGTGTAGCCGGGGACGACTTTGCCAATCGCGCCACGCCGTACCTCACTCGGCTTGCTGGAGATAAAAATATGAAACATCTCGGTCGCGCCAATGCCGTCAAGCATTTCAATGCCGGTGGCGGTTTTCCAGAGCTGGCGGGTAGCGTCTGGCAAGGCCTCGCCGGCGCTGACGCACAGGCGCAGCGACGGCAGGCCCGCTGCTTGGGCGAAGGGCGCCATCTGCCTGTAAAAAGTCGGTGCGGTGTAGACAATCGTGGCGCGGGTGGCATTGACCAGCTTGACCATTGCCTCTGGCGTGTAGGGGGTTGACGAGAAGTAAACCGATGCGCCGGCTGCCAACGGGAACAACAGCAGGCCGCCCAGGCCAAAGGTAAACGCCAGCGGCGGCGAGCCCATCACGATGTCACTGGGCCTGGCCTGCAGCACATGTCGCGGCCAGGCTTGGCAGGCGGCCAGCACGTCGCGGTGGCTGTGGATGACGGCTTTGGGTTGGCCTGTGGTGCCTGAGGTAAAGGCCATCAAGGCAATATCATCAGCGGCGGTGTGGCAAGGGCTGAAGTTGCCGTCTTTTTGTGCCGACAAAACGGCTAAGGACCCGGGCTGGTCCAGCAGCTTATCCAGCGGGTTATCCAGCGGGTTAAACAGCAGCACTGTTTTAAGCCTTTGGCTTTGCGCTTGGGCGCTGTGTAGTTCATCTAGCAGCGCAGCGTCACAAAGTGCAAACTGGATGTCGGCTTTTTCAATCACTTCGGCAAGTTCTTTGGCACGCAGCAAGGGCATGGTGGCGACTGCAATCAGCCCGGCTTTGACCACCCCCAGCCAGGCCAATGCCAGGTCGATGGAGTTAGCGCCGCGCAGCAACACGCGGTTGCCAGGCTGCAGGCCAAAGTCTTCGGTCAGCAGCTGTGCAATACGGCTGACGCGTTGGTTTGCGTCGGCATAGCTCAGGGTGAGCTTGTCTGAGCGTAAAAATGGCTGCTCGGTCAAGCCGCGTGCGTTAATGTCGCTGAAAAGCGCATCGACCAGATTGACCTGCTCGGCAATACACAGCTCGGGCAGGTCGTAGCGCATTTCTGCACGCTGCGCAGGCGGCGGCAGGCGGTCGTGTACAAAGCGGTCGGTTTGTGCGGATTTGGATGGCGTCATGGTGTCCATCAAGCCTGGATCAAGGCCTTGCCAATAATCAGTTGCTGGACCTCGGTTGCACCTTCATAAATGCGCAAGGCGCGAATGTCGCGGTACAGGCTTTCGACCTTGGTGCCGACTTTTACGCCCATACCGCCGTGCATTTGCAGCGCCATGTCAATCACGCGCTGGGCGTTTTCAGTGGCGGTCATTTTGGCCATGGCGGCTTCTGCCGTCACCCGAACGGGGTTTCCCGTGCGCTCACCTTCATCCCGCAGCCACGCCGCACGGTAGGTCAGCAGCGCCGCTGCGTCGACCAGCGCCGCCATTTCGCCAAGTTTGGCTTGCGTGAGCTGAAAGTCGGCCAGCTTGCCACCAAACATGCTGCGCTGTTTTGCATACTGCAGCGCCTCAGCCAGTGCCCGCCGCGCCATGCCCAGCGCAGCCGCAGCCACCGACGCCCGAAAGATGTCCAGGGTTTGCATGGCCAGCTTGAAGCCGCCGTTCAGCGCGCCCAACTGGCTGGCATGTGCCACCACACATTGGTTAAATACCAGCGTTGCCAGCGGGTGCGGTGCCATCACGGTAATTTGCGCGCTGGTGTCCAGGCCCGGCGTGTTGGCGTCGACAATAAAAGGTGTGATGCCGCGGGTGCCCGCATCCGCGTCAGTTTTAACAAATGTCACATAAAAATCAGCGATACCGCCGTTGCTGATCCAGGTCTTGCTGCCGTTGATGGTCCAGCCGGTGTCTGTTTTGGCGGCGTTGCTTGTCATGGCGCCAGCGTCTGAGCCGGCATCGGCCTCGCTCAATGCAAAAGCGGCTATTTTTTCGCCGCTGGCCACCTGCGGCAAATAAGCTGCCTGCTGGGCTGCTGTGCCAGCCAGTGTGATGGCGCCGCTGCCCAGGCCCTGCATGGCAAAGGCAAAGTCAGCCAGGGGTGAATAAAAGGCCAGCGTCTCACGCAAGATAACCAGCGCGCGTGAATCGAGTTTGGGCAATGCACCGCCAAACGCTGCAGGCACGCAGTAGCGCAGCCAGCCGGCGTGGCCCAAGCGCTGCACCCATTCCCGGCAAGCGGCGCGGTCGTCGGTTTCGTCCACCTGTTGGGCTGCCGCCCAGTCGGCCACGCCAGCGGCCAGTGTGCGGTGCACAGGGTCGAAAAACGGCAGTGACAGATGCTGTGTGTTGGGCGTCATTTAATTGCCCTCAAAAACCGGTTTTTGTTTGGCTGAAAAGGCCGCATAAGCCCGTGTGAAGTCTTGCGTCTGCATGCAAATAGCCTGGGCCTGCGCCTCCGCTTCAATCGCCTGGTCCAGCGTCATGGCCCATTCCTGGTGCAGCATGGTTTTGGTCATGCCGTGCGCAAAGCTGGGGCCGCTGGCCAGCTCGCGTGCCAGCTTTTCGGCAGCCGGTAGCAAGTCGCTTGCTTCATGCAGCGCATTGAAAAATCCCCACTGCAAACCCTCCTGCGCTGTCATGGCGCGGCCGGTAAAAAGCAGTTCTGAGGCGCGGCCCTGGCCAATCATGCGCGGCAGCAGCGCACACGCGCCCATGTCGGCACCAGCCAGCCCAACGCGGGTGAACAAAAACGCGGTTTTGGCTTGCGGTGTACCGAGCCGCATGTCAGCAGCCAACGCCATCATGGCGCCAGCGCCGGCGCAAATACCGTCAATCGCGGCAATGATGGGCTGTGGGCACAAGCGCATCTGTTTGACTAGATCGCCCGTCATGCGGGTGAATTCCAGCATCTCGGGCATGTGCATTTGGGTCAGTGGGCCGATGATTTCATGCACATCACCGCCTGAGCAAAAGTTGCCACCGGCGCCCGTCAACAGCACTGTTTTTACGTCAGTTGCGTGGTTCAGTGCGGCAAACAGGTTGCGCAGCTCGTGGTACGAGTCAAAGGTGAGGGGGTTTTTACGCTCGGGCCGGTTCAAGGTCAGGGTTGCCACACCCGCGTCAAAGGCATACGAAAAGTGCGCTGCGCGGTAGTCGGCCATGGCATCAAACTGCGGGCGCATCGGGTTGGTCGGGCGGATGTAGTGCTTCATACGGTCTCTTTCTGTTTGTGGTGGTGGTGTTCTTTAACTTTGCCCAGCAGTTTGTGCAGGGTGTCGATTTCTTTGGCGCTCAGCACCTCAAAGGCCGAGACAATCCAGCCTTCGTGCTGCTGGGCCATGTGGTCAAAGGTTTTGCAGCCTTGCGCGGTGAGCCGCACCTGGTAAGCGCGGCGGTCGCCGTCGACCTCCATGCGCTCTACCAAGCCTTCAGCCACCAGCTGGTCAGTGATGCCGGTCACGTTGCCACCCGTCACCATCATGCGGCGCGACAGCTCGTTCATTTTCAGGCCGTCTGGATGGCGCTGCAGTTGCGCCATCAAATCGAAGCGCGGCAGTGTGGTGTCAAACTGCTCGCGCAGCTTGTTGCGTACCTGTTTTTCAAGCAGCTGGGTGCAGGTCAGCAGGCGCAGCCAAAGCCGCAGGGCTTCTGGGTGTTCGCTGTGGCTTTGCGCTTCCATGTCCATATTTTGGCCTTGATGTGCTATGTTTTTATGAGCTGCTTACACCCGTATTTATTGGGCTTCAAGCGCTTTTTGCTTGGCTATTTCGCGGTACATCTGGTCGCGACCAGATTCATATGGTTTGGGCCAGGTGATGTGGCGGCTTTGTAGCTTGGCGGCTTCGTGCAGCGTCCAGGCCGGGTCGGCCAAATGCGGGCGGGCAATCGCGCACAGGTCGGCGCGGCCTGCGGCAATGATGCTGTTGACCTGATCGCTCTCCGATATGGCGCCCACTGCCATGGTTTGAATACCCACCTCGTTGCGGATACGGTCGGCAAATGGCGTCTGGTACATGCGGCCATACACCGGCTTGGCGGCGCGGGTGGTTTGGCCTGACGACACATCTATCACGTCGCAGCCGGCGGCTTTGAAAAGGCGTGCAATTTGTACCGCATCAGCATCGGTGTTGCCGCCGGGTGCCCAGTCATGTGCCGAGATCCGTACGCTCATGGGCAAGTGCGCGGGCCATACGGCACGCATGGCTGCAAACACCTCTAGCGGGTAGCGGCAACGGTTTTCCAGGCTGCCGCCGTACTCGTCGCTGCGCAGATTGGTCAGCGGGGTGATAAAGCTGGACAGCAAATAGCCGTGCGCGCAGTGCAGCTCCAGCCAGTCAAAACCGGCGGCTATGGCGTAGCGGGTAGATTGCACAAACTCGGCGCTGATGCGGTGCATGTCGGCATCTGTCATGGCGCTTGGCATTTGATTGGTCGGGCCAAACGACACCGCACTTGCGGCAAGCAGCGGCCAGTTGCCGGCCAGCAAAGGCTCATCGGCTTGCTCCCAACCGACTTGGGTTGAGCCTTTGGGGCCGCTGTGGCCGAGCTGTAAACCCATCTTGACGCCATTGCCTGCGGTATCGGCAAAATCAACAATGCGTTTTAGCGCCAGCATCTGCGTCTCGTTGTACAAGCCGGTGCAGCCAGGCGTGATGCGGCCTTCGGGGCTAGGCGATGTCATCTCAACAAACACCAGTGCGGCGCCGCCGAGCGCGCGCGC
Organism: Polaromonas sp.; assembly: GCA_040400775.1. Lineage (GTDB taxonomy): Bacteria > Pseudomonadota > Gammaproteobacteria > Burkholderiales > Burkholderiaceae_C > Polaromonas. The sequence goes on from JBBAPP010000021.1 coordinate 5,604, forward strand.
GCCCAGGTGCACCAAGTGAAAGTCTTGCACCACGCCATCGACTGCGCTGTAGGTGGCCATGGGGGAAACCACAATGCGGTTTTTAAGGGTGATGCTTCTCACCGCCAAAGGCAACAGCATGGGAGCCGGAGGCGTTGCCCCCAGGCGTGCCTCGGGTGCTGCGCTGCTGCCCCCTGAGGCGGCCATTACCTGCACGGGGCGGCCAACGGCTGCGCGGTCTAGCTGGGATGTGGCCAGCCACTGCTCGTAAGCCGCCAGCCAGTCGGCATCGCGGACGCGCAAATTTTCATGGCTGATACGCTGGGAGCGCGTCATCATCGAGTAGAAAAATTGCTCTGCTTCCAGGCCGCTGTAACGCGCTACGTTTTCAAACCATTCGGTTGAATTGCGCGCCGCGTTTTGAATTTTCAGCACCTCGACGGAACGCACCGCCTCATAGGCCTGCAGTGCTTCACTAATGTCGCTGGTTTTGGCAAAACAACGTGCCAGCTCAATCGCGTCCTCAAGCGCGAGTTTGGTGCCACTGCCAATCGAAAAATGCGCAGTGTGGGCGGCGTCGCCCATCAAAACAATCGGCACGTCTTTGGCGTTAATTTTTTCGGTATGGACCCAGCGTTCGCAGACCACACGCGGAAAACGAATCCAGATCGCCGAGCCCCGCACATGGGTGGCGTTGTTCATCAGCGGGTTGCCGTCCAGATACTTGGCAAACAGGCGTTCACAAAAGGCAATGCCGTCTGCCTGGCCCATCTGGTCTAGGCCATGCGCCTGCCACACCGCTTCGGGTGTTTCTACGATAAAGGTCGAGGTATCGGCATCAAACTTGTAGGCGTGCGCGGCAAACCAGCCGTGCTGGGTTTTTTCAAATGCAAAGGTAAAGGCGTCAAAGGTTTTTTTCGTACCCAGCCAGACAAAGCGGCAGTCGCGCAGGTTGATGTCGGGCTTGTAGGTGCTTTGATAGCGCGTGCGCACCCGGCTGTTCAGGCCGTCGCAGGCAATCAGCAGGTCGGCGTTGTACTGTGTGGCCAAGGCTTGGTCGTCCAGCACGTCGGCTTCAAACACCAGCGCAACACCCAGCGCAATGCAGCGCTCCTGCAAAATGTTCAGCAGTTTTTTACGCCCAATGCCGCAAAAGCCGTGGCCACCCGAGCGCACGCTTTTGCCTTTGAAAAACATCTCCACATCGTCCCAGTGGTTGAAGGCATCGCCAATCAGCTGCGCACTGACCGGGTCTGCCGCACGCAAGTTGCCCAGCGTTTGGTCAGACAGCACGACACCCCAGCCAAAGGTGTCAAAGGCTCGGTTGCGCTCGACGACCGTCACCACATGGGCAGGGTTTTGCAGCTTCATCAGCAATGAAAAATACAAACCTGCAGGGCCGCCGCCCAAACAAACAATACGCATGACGCATTTACCTTTTACCAAATAGTCTATTGATCGATGAGACGATTAGTCAATTCCTCAATTGTTTAGGCTTAAAGTAAATTTGTCAA
>JBBAPP010000021.1:7196-21231 GCA_040400775.1 Polaromonas sp.
TTCAACGAACGGGATTCGCGTCGCTGGCGGTGTGTTACGGCTGCGCCCGCAGCGCACCAGGCCGTCTATCATGACCATGCCCACGCCGGGTATGTCGCCGCGCTTGATGCTGTCGAGCATGTCGCTTCCAGCCGAGTGTTGGGCTTTGTCTAAAAACACCAGGTCGGCTGCGCGTCCGACCTCGATCAGCCCGCAATTCAAGCCGCGCAGGCGTGCTGTGTTGCCGGTGGCAAAGCAAAACACCAGCTCGGGCGGGATATTGCCAAGGGCGGACAACAGCGAGATCATGCGCAAGATGCCTAGCGGTTGCACGCCCGAGCCCGCTGGGCCATCGGTCCCCAAAATCACCCGGTGCGGGCATTTGAGTTGCAGCGCAGCTTGCGCCGCAGCAATGGCTACTTTTTCATTGCCGTTGTGCACAATTTCAATCGCGCGTGAGGACTTTTCGCACAGCTCACAGACATGTTGCTCTGACAAGGACGTGTGGCCACCGTTGATATGGCCAATAATGTCGGCGTCGGCCTCCAGCACCACGTCTTTGTCGATATAGCCCGAGCCCGGTACTGACGGGCCGCCCGTGTGAATCGTGCTTTGGATGCCGTACTTGCGCGCCCAGGCGACCATTTCTTTGGCCTCATAACCGGCTTTTACGCTGCCCAAGCCGACTTCACCCAGCAGCCTGACACCCGCGTCTGCCAGGTCTTTAAAGTCTTGTTCGACCATCCCTTGTTCAATGATGGGTGCGCCTGCCAGCACCTTGACGCCAGCGGGACGGAAGTTGTCAAACGCGCGCTGCGCAGTAATCGCCAGCGCCTTTAAACCCACAATGTCTTTGGGCCGGCCGGGCAGATGCACTTCACCGGCTGAGATCATGGTGGTTACGCCGCCATGCAGGGTGGATTCAATCCAGCCAAGCTGGTTTTGGCGTGGCGTCCAGTCGCCTAAAACCGGGTGAACGTGGCTGTCGATCAGGCCCGGGCTGACGCAACACTGCTGCGCATCAATGACGCTGGTGGCATGGCTCACGTCGCAGTCTTTGGCCTTTCCAACCGCAACGATCAGCCCGTCATGGATGACGATGCAGTCTGCATCCAGAATCGGCCTGTCAATATCACCCGACAACAGCAAGCCGATATTTTTGATAACAACTTTGCCGGATGCGCCGCTGCTGGGGAGGTCTGCCATGGTGTGCCTTTAAAAGGTTTGAGGTTTTAACAAAACTGAACGCATCACGGTGCTGCTAATGAACGATTGCCAGGCTTGAATAGCCTTGGCGGTTTGCAGGTTTTCGCCTAAAAAAGATGACAGCGTGAAGCGGTTGGACATATAAAAATATGAAGTTGCCACGATAAGCAAATAAACATTGCGCGCTGAAACATCTTTACGGAAAAGCTTTTGCGCTACGCCGTTTTGCAGCAGCTCACTGATGATGGCGATGGCGGGTGATGAGTATTCCCGCGCACGCTCGGACTTGGCGATGTGTTTGCCGCGCTGCAAGTTCTCAAGGTTCAACAGCGTGATGAACTCCGGGTTTTTGCGGTAATACGCCAGCACGAAGCCAATCACACGGTTCAAGCCGTCAATCGGCTGGCTGGTGTCGAGCCTGAGTTTGCGCTCGGCATCGTTCATACGGCGGTAGGAATTTTCAAGCACTTGAATAAACAAGCCTTCCTTGCTGCCAAAGTAGTAGTAGACCATTCGATCCACTGATTTTGCAGATTTTGAGATCTTCTCAAGGCTGCCGCCTTCATAGCCGTAGCGTGTAAATACCTCGGTGGCGGCACTCAAAATGTTGTCGCGTGTGGAGGCAGACGTTGCTTTTGCAGGCATGAAATTTTAAACAAATAAAAAATACGGTGGCAAATTGGTTGCGTGCACCAGCAGGATACGCTACATTCAAAACAAATGTAGTGATTGCTACATATTTAGATCAAAATTTAGCTGAGAACCTGATGTGACCTATGTCTGAGCACACCAAAACGGATGGCTTGCCGGAGCAGTACAGCCCGAGTCCTGAAAAGTCTGCGGCAGGAAAAATAGCCTGCAACGCTTGTCCGGTGCTGTGTCAAATTTCTGATGGCCGCAGCGGCGCGTGTGACCGTTATGCCAACCAGGCGGGCGCATTGGTTCGGGTCGACCCAGTGGTTTTCTTGCGCCGGACGCTGGCCAACTTTGATGCGCGCTTGGTGCCGTTCAGCGGCGACCAGCTGTGGGACGGCGAGCTGGCCAAAAGCAACGAGGTATTTGTTACGGGTGTGGGTTCCTCCACCACTTACCCAGACTACAAACCAGCGCCGTTTATCGTCTCATCCCAAGTCGCAGGCGTGGATGTGGTGACCGTGGTGACTGAAGGTATTTTCAGCTATTGCAGCTTGAAAGTAAAAATCGACACTGACCGTTTTTTAGGCTCTGAGCAAGCCAATGTGCGCTGCAAGGGCGAAGTGGTGGGGCATGTCACTACAGCGGAATACGGCTCGCAAATGCTGTCACTGGGCGGGGTACACCATTTGACCGGTGGCAGTAAAAAAGAAGGTCGCATCACGATGGAAATGATGCTTGCGCTGGGCAACAAGCAGGCGGTTGAAGTCACTATAGATGGTGGTGCGCAGCTGGTGATTCAGGCCGGCAAAGCACCCGTGGTCAATGGGGTTGAGGAAAAACGCATGCGTGTTGGCTGCGGCTCAGCGGCGATTGGTATTTTTGCCCAGCAGTTTGATGGTTTGGCCGATGAGGTGGTGGTGGTGGATGACCACATCACGGGGGTGCTGACCGAGCACCAGGCGGGTCGCTGCCTGAATATGCGGGCATCGGGCATCCAAATGATCGGCCGCAAGTCCACACCCGGGCGCTACTTTCAAGTCGCCAACCCAGGCACGGGCTGGGGCGGTACAGATATTTCAGACCCGCTGTCGATTATCGAAAGCTGGGACGCTGAGCGTGCCTGGCCGGGTTTGCGCTTGTTGATGACCTCTACCACCGGCGAACATGCCAGTTGGTACGTGCTCGACAACGCGCTGCAGCCAGTTGCGCAAAGCATGCCGCCAGCTTTGCAAACCGTGATCGACCGGATAGGCGAGAACTGCGAGCCGTCGCTGTGCAGCGTGCTGTTTTTGGCCGGTGCTGGCGGCAGCTTGCGCGCCGGCGTGACAGATAACCCGGTACGCCTGACCCGCGCTATCAAGGACGCGCTGGTGCTTGTGACCTGCGGCGGTGCACCGGCCTACGTTTGGCCGGGCGGCGGTATCACCGTGATGGTCGATGTGATGCGTATGCCCGACAACAGCTTTGGCAGCGTGCCAACCCCGGCGATAGTTGCGCCGATTGAATTCAGCATGCGCTTGGATAACTACCGCGCCCTGGGTGGGCATATGGCGCATGTCCGGACACTGGAACAAGCCCTGACAAGCGGCGCGTGGCACAACGACGGTGCACCGCGCAGCCTGCAGTTTCAGCCCATGCATGCTGCAAACCCGTGGCCCCTGGAGTTGTAACAGACATGCATGCACAACGCGCGCAATCGCCCGATGGCCGCTGGCACTTTCAGCATGGGCCGATGGACATCATTATTGGTGCAGCAGGTGCTGCGCTGGCGTTGCGCGACGCGCATGAACAAGCCTGGCAGCGGTTTAAAAGCATATTGCAAGAGCTGGTTGAAGAGTTGCCGGCACTGCGACAAGCGGTTCACGCTGCCTGCCCGGTACGGGGCGTGGTGGCGCAACGCATGTGGTCGGCGTGTCAGCCTTACAACAGCCTTTTCATCACCCCTATGGCGGCAGTGGCTGGCGCGGTGGCACAGGAGCTGGTGCAGTGTTACCAAGCCCCCGGCATTCAACGCGCGCATATCAACAATGGCGGCGATATTGCCCTGCACCTGGCTGCCAATCAATCCCTTCGGGTTGGTGTCTACGCCAATCTTTCACGTTTGAATCTTGAGCAGCTTCAAAATGGTATTGCCCTGGATGGACAGTTTGAGATTGGCAGCGATTCGCCGGTACGCGGCGTCGCCACTAGCGGCTGGCGTGGCCGGAGTTTTTCACTCGGTATTGCAGACAGTGTCACGGTGTTGGCGCGTACCGCAGCGCAGGCGGATGCTGCCGCAACCGTTATCGCCAACGCTGTCAACGTGGTGGATGCGCGGATCATCAGGCGGGCGGCGTGCCTGATCAAGGACGACTCTGACCTGGGCAGCCGGCTGGTGACGGTGGATGTGCCGCCTTTGCCGGCGGCGCTGGCGCAGCGTGCCTTGGCCGCCGGCTTGGCATGCGCGCTCAGCTTGCGCGCACAAGGGCTGATCTGTTCGGCAGTCTTGGTCTGTCAGAATCACTGCATGACCACCGGCGCACTGCAGCAAGCGAACGTGGATAAATTTTTAACGCTGCAGGCCTGCAGTACTGAATATGCATGACCCCATATGATTGAGATCCGCCGAATTTTTACCCATCTGGAATCAATAGCCCACGAGTTCGGCCCTGCGCCTGCCGAGCCGCTGTTGCGCGGCGCTATTGGTATCGTCATGACCAACCCCTATGCAGGCCGCTATGTGCCAGACATCTTGCCAATGATGGACGCCCTTGGCGCGGTGGGTATTGAGATGGCCGAACGTTTGCGAGCGGCTATGGATGTCCCGGTTGAGCGCATCCAAGGCTATGGCAAAGGCGCGATTGTGGGTGCCAATGGCGAGCTGGAACACGGCGCGCTGTGGCATGTGCCGGGTGGCTACGCGATGCGCGAGCTGCTAGGCTGGAAGGGTGATCGCAACGCTTACACCCAGGGTGGCGCTGCAAATACTGCCGCCGTTTCAGGTCAAACTGCCAATGCCTTGTCCATCGTCCCATCGACCAAAAAAGTCGGCGCACCAGGCAGCGCGCTGGATGTACCGATGACGCATATCAACGCCAGCTACGTTCGCAGCCATTTTGATGCCATAGAAGTCCGCGTACCCGGTGCCCCTTTGGCCGATGAAATTGTTTATATTCTCGCCATGAGCACAGGTGCCAGAATCCACGCCCGTGTAGGTGGGTTGGCAGCCAGCGCCATCAGCAAGTGGGACGGCCAGCGTTAAGCCGCAGCACCGCCCCAGCGCACACAAGGAAAAGCATGCAAGCTCAAATTCGCAAAATCATTGTTCAGGTCGACGAAGTTCATCTTGAAATGGGCCGAGCCGTTTCGCCGCCTACCCGCCGGGCGCTGGCGATGGCCGTCATCCACAACCCGCTGGCAGGCGGCTACACAGAAAACCTGGACCAGCTGATAGCCATCGGTGAAGAACTGGGCGGTTTGCTGGGCGACAAGTGTGTCAAAGCGCTGGGCATTGCTCCGGGCGATGCGCAAAGCTATGGCAAAGCCGCCATCGTCGGCGAGGCCGGCGAGATTGAGCATGCTGCCGCCATCCTGCACCCCAAGCTCGGTGCGCCGCTGCGGCTGGCGGTTGAAAAGGGCGCGGCGCTGGTGCCATCGAGTAAAAAACGCGGCACACTGGGTACTGCGATTGATGTGCCCTTGGGACACAAAGACGCCGCCTTTGTGCGCAGCCACTTTGATGCGATGGAGGCGCGCGTGTCGGATGCGCCGCGCGCCAACGAGATCGTGGTGGCCGTGGTCGTTACTGACAGCGGCAGGCCGCTGGCGCGCGTGGGCGGCTTGCAGGCGCATGAGGCCACAGGCTTGGATGGTTTGCGCTAGTTGCGCGCTGCATCAGCAGGGGTTTTTTCGGCGCTTCATTTAGCCACTGATAGTTTCACATTCACTTTCACTTTCACCCTTCAGGAGTCACCATGAATATGCACCGCAAGACACTTAAGGCTTTGGCACTGGCCAGTTTGCTGGCCAGTGCGGTTTTGGCACACGCGCAAAACACCATCAAAATCGGCGAAATCAACAGCTACAAAGCGCAACCCGCGTTCCTTGAGCCCTACAAAAAAGGCATGGAGTTAGCGCTTGAAGAAATCAACGCTGCTGGCGGCGTGAATGGCAAAAAACTGGAATTGGTGATACGTGATGACAATGCCAATCCAGGCGATGCCGTGCGCGCCGCTGAGGAGTTGATCTCGCGTGAAAAAGTCGATGTGTTGACGGGCTCGTTTCTGTCCAACATCGGTTTGGCGCTAACCGACTTTGCCAAGCAAAAGAAGTTTTTCTTTTTGGCCGCCGAGCCCTTGACCGACAAAATCGTCTGGCAAAACGGTAACCGTTATACCTTTCGCCTGCGTGCATCCACCTACATGCAAACCGCCATGCTGGTACCCGAAGCCGCTGCCATGAAGAAAAAACGCTGGGCTATTATTTATCCCAACTACGAATACGGCCAGTCGGCTGCAGCCAGCTTCAAAGCATTGATGAAGGCGGCGCAACCGGATGTGGAGTTTGTTGCTGAGCAGGCCACGCCCTTGGGCCGTATCGACTCTGGCAGCGTGGTGCAGGCCGTGGCCGATGCCAAGCCGGACGCGATTTTCAATGTGCTGTTTGGTGCCGACTTGTCCAAGTTTGTGCGTGAGGGCAACACGCGCGGCTTGTTTCAAGGCCGTGAAGTGGTCAGTTTGCTGACTGGCGAGCCCGAGTACCTTGACCCCCTGAAAGAAGAAACGCCTAACGGCTGGCTGGTGACAGGTTACCCGTGGTACGGCATTCAAACGCCTGAGCACAAAGCCTTTTTTCTGGCCTACAACGCCAAGTACAAAGACCACCCGCGCTTGGGCTCGGTGGTGGGCTACACCGCTATCAAGTCCTTGGCCGAAGGCATGAAAAAAGCCAAATCAACGGATACTGAAAAAATGATTGCGGCATTTCGCGGTTTGAAACTCATGACACCGTTTGGCCCCGTGGTGTACCGCACGCAAGACCACCAGTCGACCATGGGCGCGTATGTCGGGCGTACCAAAAACGACGCCGGTAAAGGCGTGATGGTGGACTACCGTTATGTTGATGGCGCAAAAATGCAGCCCAGCGATGCCGAAGTAAAAAATATGCGCCCCGCTGACGCGCAAAACTAAAGCTGGCTTTTTGATCTTGTAGACAGCACTGAACAGGGCAATAAGGCATGAGTTTTTCTGGTCTGCTGGTTCAGTTGCTGAACGGTTTGGCAGGCGCATCGTCGCTGTTTTTGGTGGCTGCGGGTTTGTCGCTGATATTCGGTGTCACCCGCATCGTTAATTTTGCGCACGGCTCGTTCTTCATGGTCGGCATATACGTCGCCTATTCGCTGGTCGCGCATCTGGGCGCAAGCATTGGCTTTTGGCCGTCGTTGTTGCTGGCTGCTCTGGCGGTAGGCGTTTTGGGCGCGCTGGTAGAAATTTTGCTGCTGCGGCGTATTTACAAAGCCCCTGAGCTGTTTCAGTTGCTGGCAACCTTTGCACTGGGTCTGGTGATCAAAGACGCGGTGCTTTGGTTTTGGGGGCCTGAAGAGCTGCTTGGGCCCCGCGCGCCGGGTTTAACCGGCTCGGTCCTGATCTTGGGTCGGCAGTTCCCCACCTATGACCTGTTTTTAATTGTTGCGGGGCCAGTGGTGCTGGGTTTGCTGTGGCTATTGCTGACCAAAACCCGCTGGGGTACGCTGGTACGCGCTGCCACGCAAGACCGCGACATGGTCAGCGCTCTCGGTGTTAACCAAGCCTGGCTTTTTACCGCTGTGTTTGCCCTTGGTGCTGTGTTGGCGGGTCTGGGTGGTGCCTTGCAATTACCGCGCGAGCCGGCTAATTTAGAGATGGACTTGAACATCATTGGCGCTGCCTTTGTGGTGGTGGTGGTCGGCGGTATGGGCTCAATTCCTGGGGCCTATGTTGCAGCGCTGCTGATCGCCGAGCTCAAAGCTATTTGCATCTGGCTCGGCTTGGTTGAGATTGCTGGTGTGGCCATTTCGTTTTCAAAGCTCACCTTAGTGGTTGAGTTTGTGGTGATGGCCGTGGTTCTGGTGGCACGTCCCTGGGGCCTGTTTGGCCGGCCGCAAACGCCCAGCCGCCACACCGCCAAGCCTGAAGACCCGCTGCGGCTGCCTGACAAGCTGCAACGCTATGGCACTATTGCCTTGATGGGATTGTTGGTGTTGATGCCTTCGCTGACCGCGGCCTCGCCCTACTTGACGGTACTGGCTATTGACTTGATGGTGGCAGTGCTATTTGCCGTCAGCTTGCATTTCATCATGGGTCCGGCGGGCATGCATTCGTTTGGCCACGCCGCGTACTTTGGCCTCGGTGCGTATGCTGCCGCACTGCTGGTGCGCAAACTCGGCTTGCCAATGGAAGTTGCCTTGGTGGCAGCGCCCCTGGTTGCGGCGCTTGGCGCTTTTATTTACGGTTGGTTTTGTGTGCGTTTGTCGGGCGTTTACCTGGCCATGCTGACGCTGGCTTTTGCGCAAATCACCTGGGCGATTGCTTTTCAGTGGGACGCCGTTACCGGCGGCAGCAACGGCTTGACAGGTGTCTGGCCGGCTCAGTGGCTGGCCGATAAGCAAATCTATTACTACCTGACACTGGCCTTGGTGGCGGCGGGCGTGTTGCTGCTACAGCGCTTTTTACACGCACCGTTTGGCTACGCCATGCGTGCTGCGCGCGACTCGGTGCTGCGGGCTGACGCAATAGGCCTCAACGTGCGCCGCATCAGTTGGCTGGCGTTTGTGATGGCGGGTGCTTTTGCCGGGCTGGCAGGGGCCTTGTATGCGTTTTCAAAAGGCAGTATTTCGCCCGAAACACTGCATGTGAGCCGCTCGATTGACGGCCTGGTCATGGTGCTGCTGGGCGGCCTGCAAACATTGGCCGGGCCGATTGTCGGGGCCGTTACTTTTACCTGGCTGCACGACACGGTGGCGCGCAATACCGACTATTGGCGTGCCATGCTGGGTGCGATTATCCTGCTGCTGGTACTGCTTTTTCCGCAGGGGCTGGCGGGCTTTGTCAAACAGCAGCTACAAGATTGGCGTGAACGCAAGAGGGCGGCTGCATGAGCTTGCTCAAAGTCAGCAACCTGGGTAAGTCTTTCGGTGGCGTGAAGGCTGTTGACGGGATCAGTTTTGAGCTGGCGGCAGGTGAGCTGCTGGCCTTGATTGGCCCGAACGGTGCCGGCAAGTCCACCACCTTCAACATGGTCAATGGCCAGTTGCGGGCGGATGCGGGGGCTATCACGCTGGATGGCCAAACGCTGCTAGGACGTGCGCCGCGCGACATTTGGCGGCTGGGCGTCAGCCGCACGTTTCAAATTGCAGAGACTTTTTTGTCATTGACCGTAGCCGAAAACGTACAAATGGCCTTGCTGTCAAGAGACCGGAAAGTCTATTCATTTTTTACCCGGGCGGCGGATTACAAACGCGACGAAGCGCTGGCTTTGCTAGCGCAAGTCAGCATGCAGCCGCAGGCCGACCGGCCTTGCAGTGCGCTGGCTTATGGCGATGTGAAGCGGGTTGAACTGGCGATTGCCATGGCCAATTCCCCCAAGCTGTTGTTGATGGACGAGCCGACGGCCGGGATGGCGCCCCAGGAGCGCCATGACCTGATGGCGCTGACCAAGCAACTGGTGACCGACCGCGGCATGGCGGTGCTGTTTACCGAGCACAGCATGGACGTGGTGTTTGCCTATGCAGACCGCATGATTGTGCTGGCGCGCGGGCGTTTGATTGCAGCCGGCAAGCCGCTGGAAGTCCGCGATGACCCGCAAGTGCAGGCGGTGTATTTTGGCACCGGAAAGACGTTTGAAAAAGCGCCCGAGAAACCCGCCGTACTGAAAGCGTCCGCATGATGCAAGCGGCCGATAGCGGCTTGAGCGATATGCTCACGGTGAAGGATTTGTGCGGCTGGTATGGCGCTGCGCAAATTTTGTTTGATGTCAACCTCAAAGTTGGTCGTGGCGAGGTGGTGGCGCTGATGGGCCGCAACGGTGCGGGCAAGTCGACCACGCTCAAAGCACTGACCGGCATGCTGGACAAGCGGCGTGGTGCAGTTCAGTTCATGGGTGCAGACATTTCAAACAGTGAGCCACACCACGCCGGCCGCTTGGGGCTGGGTTATGTGCCCGAAGACCGGCGCATCTTTACCGATTTGACGGTGCTGGAAAACCTGGAAGTTGGCCGCCAAAGCCCACGCCACTGGCCGGGTGGCAAGGCTGCCCCAGTGTGGACGCCAGAGAAGCTTTTCAAGCTGTTTCCCAACCTTGGCGACATGCCAAATCGCTTGGGTGGTCGCATGAGTGGTGGCGAGCAACAAATGCTGACGGTGGCCCGCACGCTGATGGGTAACCCCTTTTTGGTGTTGCTCGACGAACCGTCTGAAGGCGTGGCACCGGTCATTGTTGAGCAGATGGTGCAAACCATTTTGGAGCTTAAATCCCAAGGCGTGAGCATTTTGTTGTGCGAGCAAAACATGCACTTTGCCGAGCTGGTGTCTGACCGCGCTTACGTGCTGGAAAAAGGGCAAATTTGCTACCAAGCCAGCATGGCCGAGTTGTCAGCCAATATGGATGTACGCCGGGCTTACCTGAGCGTGTAACTCTCAAGCAGCCAAAATGCATACCAGCCCTGTAAGCTTGATCCTCAATGGGCGGGCAGAGTCGCTGCAGGTGTCACGCCAGGCGTCTTTATTGACGCTGCTGCGCAACGATTTTGAACTCAACAGCCCCAAGTATGGCTGCGGTCTGGGCGAATGCGGTGCCTGTACCGTGCTGGTCGATGGTGTTGCGGCACGCGCTTGCGTGATACCAGCAGCAGGTGTGGCTGGCCGGCGCGTCACCACGCTGGAAGGGCTAGGCCGGCTGGGCGCTTTGCACCCGGTGCAGCAAGCGTTTATTGACGCGCAAGCCGCGCAGTGCGGTTACTGCTTGAGCGGCATGGTCATGATGAGCGTGGCGCTCTTAAGCCGCAATCCAGACCCGACAGTGGCCGATATCCAGCGCGAGTTGTCGGGTAACTTGTGCCGCTGCGGCACGCATACAGAAATTGTCAATGCGGTGCTGCGCGCCGCCGTGTTGATGCGGCAAGCGGCATGACCCGCCGCGCTGACCAACCGCAAAGCAGAGCTGATTTTCACTCGGCTAACGGGGTATTGCTGGTCACCCGCAAGCCACCGCCGCCGGCACCTGCTGCCAAGGGGCAGCCGCCCACCGTGCCGGCTAATCTGCTGGAGGGTGACGAAATTTTGCTGGCGGTTTGGGACGACGGTAGCGTGACTGCCTTGCATGGCCATGTCGATTTGGGCACTGGCATTGCTACCGCGCTGGCACAAATCGTCGCTGAAGAGCTTGACCTTGCCTTAGGCCAGATCAGCATGCTGTTGGGCCATACGGCCAGCGTTCCCAACCAGGGCGCAACGATTGCCAGCGCGTCGCTGCAAATCCATGCTGCACCTTTGCGGGCTGCGGCGGCGCAAGCTAGAGCCTGGCTGCTAGCGCGTGCCGCTGCAAGCCATGTTGCGCCCACTGACTACGCTGCGTTGCTGGTAGGCCATAGCGAACTGTCGTTAGACCTCAATACACCCCTCAAAGACCCAGCTGATTACCGAATCGTTGGTACGTCAGCGCCGCGCACGGACATCCCAGCCAAAGTCACCGGTGCGCTGACCTTTGTCCACGACATGCGCGTGCCCGGCATGTTGCATGGCCGTGTCGTGCGCCCGCCCTATGCAGGCGCTGACCACGGCGACTTTATAGGCAACACGCTGGCGTCCGTCGATGCGTCGTCTATCGGGCACATCCCCGGTATTCGCGCGGTCGTGGTGATCCGGGATTTTGTCGGCATTGTGGCCGAGCGCGAAGAGCATGCTGACCAAGCGCTGCGCGAGCTGCGTGTGCACTGGAAGCCGTGGCCCGGAATGCCCGACCAAAGTGATGTTGCCGAGGCGATTCGCCATAACCCGTCGACCCAGCGCAGGTTGGTGGACCTTGGCAATGTTGATGAGGCCATCGCCGCTGCCGATCAAAAAATGGCCCGTGACTATGTCTGGCCGTACCAGCTGCATGCCTCCATCGGCCCCTCGTGCGCGTTGGCGGATTGGCAGCCTGGGCAACTGACCGTCTGGGCAGGCAGCCAAAATCCGCATCTGTTGCGCGCCGATTTATCGCAACTCATGGGCTTGCCAGATCTGCAGATCCAGGTCATCCGCATGGAAGCGGCAGGCTGCTATGGCCGTAACTGCGCTGACGACGTGGCCGCTGATGCGGCGCTGCTCTCGCGTGCGGTAGGTGCACCGGTTCGGGTGCAGCTCAGCCGCGAGCAAGAAAGCGCCTGGGAGCCCAAAGGCGCAGCCCAGCTGATGCAGGTCAATGGCGGACTGAATGTCGATGGCACGGTGGCCGCCTATGACTTTCAAACCTCGTACCCGTCCAACGCGTCGCCTACCCTGGCCTTGCTGCTGACCCGCACGATGGAGCCAGTAGCACAAGCTTTTGAAATGGGTGACCGCACCGCCCGCCCGCCGTACGACTATGCCAACCTGCGCGTGGCCGTCAACGACATGGCGCCGATGGTACGTGCGTCGTGGTTGCGCGGCGTGTCGGCGCTGCCGAATGCGTTTGCGCACGAGTCGTATGTTGACGAGCTGGCCACTGCGGCAGGCGTTGACCCAGTGCAATTCAGGCTGCGCTACTTGCAAGACCCGCGGGCTGTTGAGCTGCTCAAAGCGACCGCTGAAAAGGCCGGTTGGTTAGTGCACGCTGCGCCCCAATTGCAGGCAAATGATGGCGACATCCTGCATGGTCAAGGCGTGGGCTACGCGCGCTACAGCCACAGCAAGTGGCCCGGCTTTGGCGCGGCCTGGGCGGCCTGGGTGGCCGATGTCGACGTCAATCGCCGAACCGGTGAGGTCCATGTGCGCCGCGTGGTGGTAGGGCATGACGCAGGCACGCTGATCAACCCGGCAGGCGTACAACACCAAATTCACGGCAACGTGGTGCAAACCACCAGCCGCGCTTTGCTGGAAGAAGTCAAGTTCCAACCACCCACTGCGGCGAACCCTGGAACGGTGGCTAACCTGGAATGGGGCAGCTACCCGATTTTGAATTTTCGAGATGTGCCTGTCATCGACATTGTCACCATGCCGCGCCCCGGCGAGCCGCCGCTGGGCGCTGGTGAGTCGTCGTCCGTACCTGGCACAGCCGCCATTGCGAATGCGATTTTTGATGCCACCGGCGTTCGCTTTCGCCAACCGCCTTTTACGCCTGAAGTGGTGCTTGAGGGGCTGCAGCGGCTCAATAAGGCTGATTTTGGGTATAAAAAAGACCTGAAGCCCAATAAATACGGGCGTAACAAGCTCCTAAATAGTGAGCAATCTGAAAACCCCATTGCTGCATCGGCGGTCTGGCCCGAGTCAAAAAAGCGCTGGCTACAAGCCGGCGCTGTGCTCGCTGGCTTGTTCGGTTTGGCCGTTGCGCTGATCGGCTGGCGCACAGTGATAGCGCCTGTACCGCTAGCCCTTGCGGGCATCTATTCTCCCGACACGATTGAACGTGGGCGCCAACTGGCTGCATTGGGCAACTGCGTCGGCTGCCACACCGCCGCTGATGGCCTGACCAACGCCGGCGGCAGGGCACTCGACACACCCTTCGGCAAAATTTACAGCACCAATCTCACGCCAGACGCCAGCGGCATCGGCCACTGGTCATTGCCAGCCTTTCAACGCGCCATGCGTGAGGGTATTTCGCGCGATGGGCATTATTTGTACCCGGCTTTCCCGTACACCTCGTATGCCAAAACGACGGATTCTGACTTGACGGCGCTTTACGCCTACCTGATGGCGCAACCCGCTGTAGCCAGCACCCCGCAGCCAACCCAACTCGCCTTTCCCTACAACATTCGTCCATTGATGGCGGTGTGGAATGGCCTGTTTCACGACACCTCGCCCCTCAAGGTAGACGCCGCACAAACTGCCGAGTGGAACCGCGGCAACTACCTGGTCAACAGCCTGGGCCATTGCGGCGCATGCCACACACCACGCAATGCCCTGGGCGCGGAGCAAACTGGCCAGGCGTATTTGGCGGGCGCAGTGATTGACGGCTGGGAAGCACCAGCGCTGACCGCATTGTCAAAATCGCCAGTTCCGTGGAATGCTGCCGAGCTGTACCG
>JBBAPP010000022.1:0-15533 GCA_040400775.1 Polaromonas sp.
ATGCGAGGTAGCGCGCTGCTGCTCATCAGCGGGCAAAAAATAAAAATGTTGCGAAGCGCCCCGATGCGAACAAAGAAGAGAGGGAGGAGGAGACCCGCTTCGGGATTGCGTCAACAACCCAATGGCCGTGACGACTTCGCAACAATAAAACAGAGATGGCGCAGGGTGCGACAAGCAGTATGTAGAGCCAGATATTCAGCAAAAAGTTTCCGTGCAAGTACGCCTTACAAGTTAAAAATTTTGGCAACAGAACTGAATTCATGCTTTAATATAGCCTAAAAATACCAGTCAGTCAAATAGTGACCAACTGGTATTTTCCATTACAGCCAGGGCGCTGCTTACTTAGCGGCGAGTTGTTTTTCAATTTCTTTGATGAAAGATTTGCTCTTGGGATCAGCCATGGAATTGAAGCTTTCAACGTTCTGGCCACTGCGGCTGATCACGTATTTATAAAAATTCCACTTGGGTGTTGTACCCGTCACAGCGCTGAGCTGCTTGAACAATGGGCTGGCATCTTTGCCCGACACACTGGTTTTGGTGAACATCGGAAACTTCACGCCAAAGGTGTTTTCACAAAAGTCAGCAATCTGTTTGTTGCTGCCCGTTTCTTGCGAAAAGTCATTTGACGGGAAACCCAGCACCACCAGGCCCTGGTCTTTGTATTTGGTGTGCAACGCCTCCAGGCCTTCATACTGCGAGGTGAAACCGCAGAAACTCGCCGTATTGACCACCACCACCACTTTGCCAGCATACTGGCACAGCGACTGCGGCTTTTCATCTTGCAGGCGCAAAACGTTTTGCTGCAATAGCGCAGGGCACGCGCCGTTGGCAGGCGTTGCCGCATGCACTGATGTCATGCTGAAAAGCCCAGCAGCCAGAGCGGCCGCAGTGAAGAGAGATTTAAGAAAAAAAGAGTGCATGGTGGCCTCAGTATGTAAAAAGATAAATGGCGAGTGCTTCAGAATTTAAGGTTTATACGCCTGATTTAAAGCGGCGGATTCAAGGCCGCAGGCTTGTAATACCCCTTTGTGGGGCTATTTGTCACATAAGCAGCCTAAAATTGTTGCAATCAAAGCCTGATGGTCTGCGTAAAACTGACAGATGCGTGGCGCTTCAAGAAGGAATTCTTATGCTTTATCCTGAATTATTCAAACAGCTTGAATCCGTCCGCTGGGACATGGACAAAGATATCCCGTGGGACAGTTTTGATGCCTCGCAGTTGTCAGACGAGCAGGCACAAACCATCAAGATGAACGCCATCACCGAGTGGTCGGCTTTGCCTGCCACCGAAATGTTTTTGCGTGACAACAAGGACGACAGCGATTTTTCAGCTTTCATGTCGATCTGGTTTTTTGAAGAACAAAAGCATTCACTGGTGTTGATGGAATACCTGAAACGCTTTCGCCCGGACCTGGCACCGACTGAAAAAGAACTGCATGAGGTGCGTTTTGAGTTTGAACCCGCACCTCCGCTTGAGACACTGATGCTGCACTTTTGCGGCGAGATTCGCCTGAACCACTGGTACCGCCGCGCCAGTGAATGGCATACCGAGCCTGTGATCAAAAAAATCTACACCCAGCTCAGCCAGGACGAAGCGCGCCACGGCGGTGCTTATCTGCGATACATGAAGCGCGCCATCAACAATGTCGGCAATGACGCACGGGCCGCTTTTACCAAAGTCGGCGTGCTGATGGCCAGCGCCCGACGTACGGCACAGGCGCTGCACCCCACCAACCTGCACGTCAACAAAAACCTGTTCCCGCGGGACACCATCCAGTCGCGCCTGCCCGACCCGGACTGGCTCGAGCATTGGCTGGACAAACAGATCAATTTTGATGCGGTATGGGAGGGCAAAGTGGTGGAGCGCATTTTGCACAACATGAGCTTGCTGATGAACCAGAGCTTTAAGACCGTGCAGGAGCTCAACCGCTACCGCAAGGAGCTGGGCCGCGAGATTGCAGGCGCAATTGCCATTGCCCCACCTGCGATTGACAGCAAACCGCAAGCCGCGTGAGCAGCGCTGGGTTTATCAGCAAACTGGCCGCACGCGATGAGGTACTCGCGCGTCTCGCGTCACTGCCTAAGCCCGTGGTCTTCACCAACGGTGTGTTTGACGTGTTGCACAAAGGGCATGTGACATACCTGGAACAAGCGCGTGCTTTGGGCGGCAGCTTGGTGGTGGCCGTAAATACCGATGCGTCAAGCAAGCGCTTGGGTAAAGGCGCTGACAGACCCTTGAACAAAGAACTGGATCGCGCGGTGGTGTTGGCGGCGCTGGCGTCTGTCAGCTTGGTCACCTGGTTTGACGATGACACGCCGCTGGAACTGATCGGCCAGCTAAAACCCGACGTGCTGGTCAAAGGCGGGGATTACGACATGCGTCTGTTGCCTGAGACAGCTGTGGTTGAAAGCTACGGCGGCAAGGCGGTGACAATCGCTTTTGTTGATGGCTACTCGACCACCGCTTTGGTCAAGAAGATTAAAAATGCCGTTTAAACCGCTTTGGCTATCAGCACAGCGTTTGAACCACCGAATGCAAACGAGTTAGACATAACGGCGTTTAAGTTTTTCACACTGCGCGCTTGCAAAGGAATGTAGTCCAGGTCGCAACGCTGATCTGGCGTTTGCAAAAAAGCCGTCGGCGGCAACTGGCCGGACCGCAGACCCATCACACTGGCCGCTAACTCCATCGCCCCTGCTGCGCCCATCGCATGGCCATGAACCGCCTTGGTCGAACTGATGGCCAAGCGCTTGGCATCGCTGCCAAACACCAGTTTGATGGCATGGGTTTCCACCACATCGCCGATGTCAGTCGCTGTACCGTGTGCGTTCAGGTAACCAATATCGCTGGCATTCAGGCCAGCGTCACGCAACGCCAGCGTCATCGCAGCGGCTTGGCCTTGGGCTTCAGGCTGGGTCAGGTGATGCGCATCGGTGGTGGACGCATAGCCGGCCAGCTCAGCCAAAATATTCGCGCCACGGCGTTTGGCGCTGTCCCAGTCTTCCAGCACCAGCATCGCCGCGCCTTCGGACAACACCAAACCTGAGCGGTCTTTTGAAAACGGCCGGCATGAAGCCGCATCGCCATCAGCATGCGGCTTGGCCAGCGTCTGCATGGCTTGCCAGGCTTTGATGGTGCCTTTGGTGAGCAGCGCATCCGCGCCGCCAACCAGCATCGCATCAGCGTAGCCGTGGCGAATTTGACGGAAGGCATCGCCAATTGCCGTGGCCGACGAGGCGCAGGCGTTGGAGACGGTGCTGCTCGGGCCTTTGAGTCCGAACTCCATCGACATATGCGCCGCTATGGCGTTGTGCATGGCCAGCACCACTGTCATGGGGCGTAGCCGCGCGACTTTTTGCTCCAACAGGGCGTAATAAGCCGCTTCAAGCGATGTGCTGCCGCCACTGCCGGTGCCGACGGACACGCCAAAGCGCCCGGGCTGTGGGCCGGTTACGTCGGTTGTCAGACCCGCTTGCGCCATGGCTTCGCGCGCGGCCACCAGCGCGAACTGGCTGACGCGGTCCAGCGTCAGGAGTTTGGCTTTAGAAAAATAGTTGTCTGGCTGAAAGTCAACCTGACCCATCAGCACCGGTTCAGGGCCAGTAGGAAAATTGACGTCAAAAGAGCGGATGCCGGAGCGCGCCGCGAGCAGGGCTTCAAAAAAAATCGTGCTTTGGCTGCCAACCGGAGAAACAACGCCTAAACCAGTGATGGCAACGCGGCGCATGACAACACGCCTCAGGCAGCTGGGGCTGAGTTGCCCAGCTGGCCTTTTGGCATCAAAGGCGCTATCAGTTGCACCATGTCATCCAGCGTGACCGGTGGATTGGCTTGGTCAGGAATCTGGATATGAAACTGGTCTTCAATCTGGAACAGAAATTCAATCACGGCCAAAGAATCAAGCCCAAGACTTTCCAGCGTGGCATCTGGCAACAACTTTTCTTCGGCAATCCCGAAGGTTTTGGCAAAAAGATTAATCAGATCGGAATGCATCGCTTCAAAACCTCGACCATGTTGTTCGTGAAAATGAAAATAATAAAGCTTAACATTTCTTTACGCAAAATCGACGACACTATACACGCAAACCATAAAGCTGGTTACGGGCTGTACATCTGTTTGACAGCATCCGACAAACTGAAAGCGCCGAGCAAATCACCCAAATAGCTGACGGGCGCGGGCGCAACCGCCAGCGTTCCAATCTCAGCCTTTAATCTGGCATTGCAGAACACCGCATTGGCCGTCAAAAAGGGTAAATAGGGTTGTAAGGCTGCAAACATCCAGCGCTGGCGTGCAAAACTTGGCACCGGCACGAAATCACGGCCTCGCATGACCAGCTTTTTAATGCCTGGCATGGTCAGTACCAATTCATCAGCCAGCGCCTGAAACGTCATGGACGCCGCGCCGGTTGACAGGTGGTAGCAATCATGGGCAAAGTCGTTTTTCAGCAGCATCTCGGCTAAGGCAGTCGCAATAAAGTCCACCGGCGCAAAGTCCAGGCGGGCTTGCGGGTCCAGCGGCACGTCGCCCAGCTCGGCCATCACGGGAATCGCCCACAGCATGCTGCGCGCAAGTTTGGCATCGTCAATCCCGCGCGACAGCACAATGCCGGGGCGCAAGCTGACAAACGGTACGCCGTTCGCACGTAGCAAGGTTTCAGCGTCGCGCTTGGAGCGGATGTAGTCGTTGGCATAGCCTGCAAAAGGCATGTCTTCAGTGATCAGGCCGCGAGGCTCCATGGTGACGGCTGCGGTACCGACAAAAAACCCGCGTTGCGACGGCTTGAGGTTTTTTAGAATGCCGGCAAAGTTGCTTGCCGCCTTGATGTTGATCGGGTAGACCCCTGCATCAGCCTTGAAGGAGGTGTTGGCGGCTGAATGCAAAATCACGTCGGCAGATTGCAAAATGCTGGCTTTCAGACCAAAGTCAGGGGCTTGAATGTCACCTGCAACGGCACTGACAAATTCGGTAAATTCGGGTTTGTAAAAGTCGCTTTTTTGCAGTCGCTCAAACAGGCGGGCCTTGGCTTTATCGTCGTCTTGGGCGCGTACCACCGCCGTACTGTAGACGCCCTTGGCTGCCAAAATAAGCATCAACTCGCCACCAATCAGGCCAGTTGCACCCGACAGGAGTACGCGTTTTTGCATGTTTGTCAAATTTAAATATAAGGGTCAAGTATAAATCGCGACAGCTTCTTTTCAGCAAACCCTTGCGACTAGGCAGGTGCATCCGTAGGCTTTGCTTGGATCGCTTTGGGATGCCGCCTGAACAACTTTGCGACCCAACGCTCGATGTCGTCCATGAAGGTAAAAACCGCTGGAACGACCAACAAACTCAAGAACGTTGAGGTGATCAAGCCGCCAATCACCGCCACCGCCATCGGGCTGCGAAAGCTGCTGTCAGCCGCGCCCCAGCCAAAGGCAATCGGCATCATGCCTGCGCCCATGGCAATCGTGGTCATGACAATCGGGCGAGCCCGTTTGTGACAAGCATCGAGCAGCGCATCCAGACGCGACATCGGCGCGGCGACGGCCAAACCATCAGCCCCATCATTACCGCGTCTGGCCACAATCGCGTATTCCACCAGCAAAATCGAATTTTTGGTCGCCACACCCATCAGCATGATCAGGCCAATCAGCGACGGCATGGAAAAGCTCTTGTCGGCCACCAACAGGCCGACAAACGCACCGCCTAATGACAATGGCAGCGCTGCCAAAATTGTGACGGGATGCAAAAAGTCTTTGAACAGCAGCACCAAGACGATGTAGATACACAGCACCGCGGTCAACATGGCCAGGCCAAAGCTGGCAAACAGCTCCGCCATGATTTCTGCATCGCCAATGCTGACCTGTTTCACATCAGCCGGCATGTTGACGATGGCAGGTAGTTTGTTGACCAGAGCAGTGACGTCGCCCAGTGCTAAGCCTGACAGCTCAACCTCAAACTGCACATTGCGTGAGCGGTTAAAGCGGTTGATGACTGCAGGACCGCCCGACAGCTCCAGCGTGGCCACTTGACCGAGCATGACCGGGCCCTTGGCACCCGGCACCATCAGGCGCTCAAGTGCGGGCAAGTCGGCTCTGGCATCGTCTGCCAGGCGCACAACCATCGGCACTTGGCGCTGCGACAAGTTCAGTTTTGGCAGGTTCGCATCATAGTCACCCACCGTGGCAATACGCAAGGTTTCGCCAATCGCCGCGCTGGTCACACCCAAGTCGGCCATGCGGGCAAAGTCGGGGCGTACTGTCAGCTCAGACTGCACCAACGAGGCGCTGGAGGCGATGGAGCCCAAGCCAGGGATGGTGCGCAGGTCCTTTTCAAGCGCCGCAGCGGCTGCAGCCAAGGATGAAGGGTTCTCACTCGTCAGTGCCAACACCAGCGCCTCGCCCGAGCCGCCCAAACCGACCTTGTTGCGCACGCCTGGCAGTTCTTGCAGGGCATTACGAATATTGTTTTCAAGCACTTGTTTGCGCGGCCTGGTTCCGCGTTCGGCCAGCAATATCGTCAGCGTGGCCTTGCGGGTTTCAGCCGCACCACCAGCAGCAAACGGGTCGCCGCCCGCCGAGCCGCCGCCCACCGTGGTGTAGATAGATTTGACATGCTCAAGCTTCATCAGCAGCTGGCGTGCTGCTTCTGCGGCTTGTTGTGTGTCGGCCAGTTTGGTGCCGGGCGCGAGCTCAAGATATACCTGCGTTTGGCTGTTGTCGTCGGGCGGGATAAAGCCGGTGGGCAGCAGCGGGATCAGCATCAGCGAGCCGGCAAAAAAAGCAATGGCAGCTGTTCCCGTGATCCAGCGGTGCTGTAAGCACCAGCGGCTGGTCCGCAAGTACCAGCGCATCACCAGACCATCTTTTTCAACATAGCCAACGATGGGTTTAAGCAAATAGGCTGACATCATGGGCGTGAGCATGCGCGCCACGACCAAGGAGGCAAACACGGCCAGCGAAGCGGTCCAGCCGAATTGCTTGAAAAATTTACCCACAATGCCGCTCATGAAAGCAGTCGGTAAAAACACCGCAATCAGCGTGAAGGTGGTGGCGATCACCGCCAAGCCAATTTCGTCGGCCGCCTCCATCGCCGCTTGGTATGGCGTTTTGCCCATGCGCAGGTGGCGCACTATGTTTTCTACCTCAACAATCGCGTCGTCGACCAAAATACCCACCACCAAACTGAGCGCCAACAAGGTGACCACATTGATGGAAAAACCCAAATAGTTCATACCAATAAAGGCTGGAATCACCGACAGCGGCAGCGCCACTGCTGTGACAAACGTCGCCCGCCAGTCGCGCAAAAATAGCCACACCACCAGCACCGCCAGCAGTGCGCCTTCGGCCAGCAGCGTCAGCGATGCCGCGTATTCTTCTTCCACCGGCGTGACAAAGTCAAACGCCTCGACCAGCTCCATATCCGGATGGCTGACTTTGAGCTGCGCCAGCGCCGCACGCACGCCGCGCCCGACGTCAATCTCACTCGACCCCTTGGCGCGGGAAATTTCAAAACCCACCACCGGCACGCCGTTGAGAAAAGCGGCTGAGCGCTGCTCGGCAATGGTGTCTTGTACAACGGCAATTTGTCCCAGGCGGGCTTTGCGGCCATCACCCAAACTCAACTCCAGCAAGGCCAACTCAGCCGCCGATTTGACCGAGGCCAGGGTTCGCACGGGCTGCTCGCTGCTGCCCAAGTCCGCTCTGCCGCCTGCGGTTTCCATTTGCACTTGCCGCAGTTGCCGCGACACCGCCGCCGCGCTCACGCCCAGCGCCTGCATGTTGGCGCTGTTCAGGGCAATTCGTAGCTCGCGGGTCACGCCGCCCACCCGCGCAACCGAGCCCACGCCGCGGACTGCCAGCAGGTTACGGGTCAGGGTGTCGTCGACAAACCAGCTCAGTGCCTCGTCGTCCAGCGCCTTGCTGCGGATGGTGTAAGCCAGCACCGGCGCACCCGCAATGTTGATCTTGCTGACCACCGGATCGCGCAGGTCTGCCGGCAAGTCGGCCCGCACCTGCTGCACTGCTGAGCGGGTCTCGTCCAGCGCCTCCTGGGTCGGCTTTTCCATGCGGAACTCGGCCGTGATGGTGACCACACCGTCTTGCACCTTGGTGTAAATGTTTTTCAGGCCTTGCAGCGAGGCAATGGCGTTTTCAATCTTGCGGCCGACTTCGGTCTCCAGTTGGGCCGGCGAGCCGCCGGGCAGGCTGGCGGTGATGATGATGTTGGGCACATCCAAGTCCGGAAAGTTTTGCACCTTCATGTTTTGGTAGCCCAGCATGCCCGCAAAGCAGAGCATGACAAAAAACATGATGGCGGCAATCGGGTTCTTGATGCACCAGGCGGATACGTTCATAAATGTGGTTTCCAGTACGCTATAATATTAATAGCATATTACGCCCATATCCATTGGTCTATAGGCTTATTTGATAGATAAAATAGCTGTTTTTAGCTTATTTTGGAGCTTTTGCGGCCATGGGTGGCACGTTTGTCGGGCCGGCAGCCACCACTTTCACCAAGTCACCGTCGGCCAAAAACGCCGCGCCGCTGGCGACAAAGTGTTCACTAACTTTGGCGCCTTTGATGATTTCAACCGCATCGCCGGCGCGGCGGCCGGTTTGCAGCTTGACTTGGCTGATCTTGTTGCCCGGCTCCAGCCGCATGGCGTAGGTAAAGCCATCACGCAGCACCAGCGCCTGCTGCGGCAGGCTCAAGACGCTGCTGGCGCCCAAATCAAACTCGCCCCGTGCATACATACCGGCTTTGATGTTGGCGTTGACTGGCAAATCCACATACACCAGCGCGTTGCGGGTGACGCTGTCGATTGTTGGCGCAATCATGCGCACCTTGCCTTGCACCTGCGCGCCACTGGCTGCGGTAACGGTCGCGGCGGTGCCGGGTTTGATAGCCGCCATCTCGGCGCTGGTGACTTCAGCGCGCCATTCCAGCCGCCCACCACGAATCATTTTGAACAGCTCCGTTCCGCTGCCAACCACTGCGCCCAGCGTTGCGCTACGGCTTGAAATAACGCCGCCGTCAGGCGCCACGACTCCGGTTTGCTTTAAGCGCAGCTGCTGAACATCCAGCATGGCTTTGGCGGCTTCGAACCGAGCCTTGGCGGTAATGCCCGCCGTGATGTATTGGTTGATTTGCTGCTCACTGAGTGCGCCGCTGGCTTGCAGCGTGCGGGCTTTGTCGGCATTGCCAGCTGCGTCCAGCGCGTTGGCTTGGGCTTCTGCAAAGCTGGCTTGCGCCTGCGCTACTTCAGCATTGACCTGTTCGGTGGCAAAACTGGCCAGTACCTGACCCTTGGCGACACGGTCACCCACGTTGACTTTGACATCGACCAGACGCAAGCCATTCGTCTCGCTGCCAATAATCGCCTCCTGCCAAGCCATTACCGTGCCGTTAGCAGGCAAGCGCAGCGGCAAGCTGCTCTGCACAGGCTGCACGGTGGTGACGGTTAGTGCCGCTTTGGCAGGTGCGGCTTTTTTATCCTCAGCAGCCCCTGATGTAGCCGAAAAAAAGGCTGCTGAGCCTAACAATAGGGCGCAAATAGCTATTGAAATAACTGCATTTTTATTGTTTCGAAGGAGTTTCATAGGTGTCATTTTTGAGAATTTTCAAAAGCAAGAACAACGTTAATAACGTCAATAACGTCAAGCAACGAGAACCTACCAGTTAGGTAAAAAGGCTTCAGGAATGCCAAAAATCATCGGAGTGGGGTGGGGTGCGGCCATACTCCAGCCGCCGCCCAGCGCTTTGTACAGCCCAATCCAGGCGTAGCGGCGCTCACGCTCCAGCAGCACCACGGCGCTTTGCGCTGTCAGCGACATGCGCCGGGCTTCTTCCAGTTCTACCAAACTGGCCAGCCCAGCTTGGTAGCGCGCCTGCGTGCCAGCAAACGATGCACGGTAAGCTTCAGCGGCTATCCGTGTGTCACTGCCCCGATCTGAGGTGCTTTGCAGCGCGACCAGCACGTCTTCAACTTCACGCACCGCTTGGCGCACCACGCTCCGGTAATTGCCCGCAGCTTCTTCATAGCGCGCCTTGGCAGCGTCAACGTTGGCGTCAGCCGCACCGCCGTCAAACAGTGGTACCGACAGCGCCACCGGGCCAATAGACCAGGTGTTAAAGCGCTGCGTGAAAGCGCGCGAATTCAACTGGTTGGCTGCGATGCTGCCGCCAATGCTCAAACGCGGGTAGCGCTGGGCTCGGGCGCTGCCGACCTCAAAACTGACGGCATTGAGCTCGCGCGCCGCGTTGTACACATCAGGCCGCTGACCCAACACGGCGGCGGGCACGCTGGGTATCTCGGTAATGCCTGGTTGCGGCGCTGGCGCAGGCGTTTGCAGGAGCTTTTGCCGTAAATCAGGCTCGCTCCAGCCCGTTAGCGCTACCAAAGCCTTGATGGTCAGGTCGCATTCAGCGCGCTGCTGGGTGATGCGGCTGTTACCTTCTGCCGCCGTGGCCCGCGCTAACGCGGCGCTGGCGGGCGCGCCAAAGCCGGCTTGGGTCAGCAAATCCGCCAGGCGGCTGGTCTCGAATCTGGACTTGGCATCGGCGCTGATCACCGCCAGCAACTGCTCGCAAGCGCGCCAGCTGTAGTACTGGCTGGCCACTTCAGCCGCCACCAAAATCCGCGCCTCGTGCCACAGCGCCTGGCTGCCCAGCAGGCGCTCGCTGTCGGCATCCACACTGGCCTGGATTTGCCCGAACAGGTCAATTTCCCAACTGGTTTGCAGGCCTATCCCTGCCGCCATGTTGATCGGTGCAGGGTTGTTGCGGGTCAACGGTGCAGACACGCTGCGGCTGGCGCTGCCCTGCGCATCAAGAACGGGCAGCAGTGCAGCGGAGGCGGTGGTAAGCGAGGCCTGCGCCTGCTGAATCTTGGAGCGCGCCGAGATCACCGATGGGCTAACGATTTGCGCGGCACTGATCAGCTCAACCAACAGCGCGTCGTTTTGCTGTTGCCACCACTGCGACAAACTGGTCAAACTGCCGCCGTGCGGCAGACTGTTGTCCGGCACGGCAGCCGTGCCTGGCGTGGTGGTTGTGGGCAAACTGGCATACCACTGCGGTGGTGCGGCCACGGTGACGGTTGGGGGAGGTGCAGTGGCCGCGCAGCCGCCCAGCAGCCAGGCAATACCGATGCATGGCAGGGTTGCAAGGTGGCAGCGCTTGCCAAACCAGTCTGAAGTGCTCATGTCAAAGGGGATTCCGGTCTTGAAATAAAGTCAAAATAGTATTTTGCGGGATTTTTTTGACACCCATCACCGCAATCCCCCGACCCACGTAGGGTTTCATCACGCCGATTGAACCCAGAAACAGCCCTTGGATGCGCCTAAAGTACCGCGCCCGGTGCATGCACCAAGGCGTGACAAGCCTGCGCACTTTTGCCCGCTAGGAGGAACAACGCGGCTGGGCGCGGGGCAATCGGCTGCATGGCGTCGTCACACTATGGGACAGCGGCTGAAAGGAAAAAGTGCGTCTTCATGCGCGCTGTTAGCTAGTGGTCAACAGCTGTTTTCAGGTCGAATACAGCCGCCCACAACGCCAGAACAGCTGCGCGTTCTACCGCTAGCTCGCCGGGCGCGACCTGCGTGGGCGCTTCGTTCAAACGCGCCTGATGCTGCACACGCCGCAGCGCCCGGTAAGCCTTGGCGGATGCCTGGCCCACGCCTGGCGGCAGCAAACCTGCCGCCTCGGCACGTTGCAACAAAGCAATATTGCCGACATTGGCCACCAGCGTCGGGTGCCGGAAAGAGTGCAGCAGTACCAAATACTGCACCGAAAATTCAACATCAACCATGCCGCCCTGGCTGTGTTTGACGTCGAACAAATCGCCCTTGACAGGGTGCGCGCCACGTACCTTGTCGCGCATGCTGGTGATCTCTGCGTGCAGCAAAGCAGCATCACGCGGTGCCGTGACCACGCCTTCGCGAATCTGCTCAAACTGCTGGCGTAAAAAATCGCCGCCCAAGACATCACTTTCCGGCGCGCCGCCCCGAGGAACATTAGCCTCCCCGGGGGGCAGCGCAGCACACGAAGTAACAAGCGTCGGGGTCAGGCATCTGGCGCGTGTCATGGCCTGGTGCTCCCAGGTCCAGGCCGTGTTGCTGCCGCGCTGCTGCTGGTAATTGGCGTAAGCCGTAAAGCTGGTCACCAACAAGCCTGAATTGCCATTCGGCCGCAGCGCGGTGTCGATCTCAAACAAGTCGCCTTCGCTGGTTTTGACGGTTAGCCAATTGATGAGTTTGCGCACCAAGATGGCATACACCTCGCTGGCCTGCTCGTGCGCGTCTTGGTAGACAAAGACTATGTCCAAATCACTGCCGTAGCCCAGCTCTTTGCCGCCCAATTTACCGTAGGCAATGATGGCCAGTTGCGGCGTGGCGCGGTGCTTGTTTTTAAGCCGTCGCCAGCACCAGTCGAGTGAGATCGCCAGTGTGGTTTCAGCCAGTGCGCTTAAGTCATCGGCCACCTGTTCAACACTGAGTACCCCTTCGACATCACGCGCCAGCGTACGAAACACCTCGGCATGGTGCGCCCGGCGCAGCAGGTTCAAACAGGCTTCTTCATCGTCTTCCCTGGTGTTTTGGAGCGAGGTGAGCCGGGTATTGAGTTCTCGGCTGTAGCCCTCGCTGTCAAAACGCTCGTGTAGCATCACGTCGCTGGCCAGTTCATCAATCACCCCCGGATGCAGCAGCAAGTAGCGGGCTGGCCACTTGGCTGCGCCCAACAGTCTGAGCAGCCGCTGGTGTACTTGGGGGCGCTCAAGCAGCAGCGCCAAATATGTCTCGCGGCGCAGCAACGGCTCGATCCAGTCCATGATGCGCAGGGCAGCTTCTTCGGTCACGCTGCCCTCGCTGAGCCACAAGGCGGTACGCTGCACCAGTTGGCTCAAGCGAGCGCGCGACTCGTCGCGCAGCGCCAACACCTTGGGGTGGGTGCGCCACTGCTGCAAACGGGCCCTGAACTGCGTCGGCCACTGGCTCGACAAATGCGCCAGCAAGTCGTCTAGTGCAGGGGCGGTTGGTGGATCTGTTGGGACGCCGCCTTTGGTGCAGCCCTTGCATGCCGGCTGGCCGCCCAGCAGCTTGTCAAACTCGCCCGCCACCAGTTCGCGGTGCGTGTCCAGGTCATGCAAAAACCGGGGGCAGGTGCTGTAGCCCAGTGTCTGGGCAATCCAGTTTAGATCGTCGTCGCGGGTCGGCAACGCATGCGTTTGTTGGTCATCCAAATATTGAATGCGGTGCTCCACACGACGCAAAAAATCATAGGCGCGCACCAGAGCATCTGCCGTGTCTTGCGCCATCAAGCCGGCATGCGCCAAGCGCTGCAAGGCATCCACCGTGCGGCGCGTGCGCAACTCAGGAAACTGTCCGCCACGCACCACTTGCAGTAACTGCACGGTAAATTCAATCTCGCGAATACCGCCGCGTGACATTTTGACGTCGTTGGCGCGCTCGGGCCGACCCGCACTGCGCTTGGCTGCGTGCTCGCGTATTTGCCGATGCAGCAGCCGCAGCGCATCAAACACGCTGTAGTCCAAGTAACGCCTGAAAACAAACGGCAATACCGCTCTGCGCAACGCCTGCGCACTGGTATCTTGCAGGCTGGCGCCAGGCGCCACCACCCGGCTTTTCAGCCAGGCAAAGCGCTCCCATTCACGGCCCTGCGCCTGAAAATAATCCTCCAGAGCGCTCAAAGATATCGCCGCTGGGCCCGAACCACCATGCGGTCTGAGCGCCAGGTCAAGACGAAAAACAAAGCCGTGCTCAGTGATATCGCCAATCAGCGTGTAAATGGTTTTGACCTGATGTGCAAAATACTCGTGGTTCGAGATGCGGCTGCGTTGGACTTCGGCCTCGCTGGCAGCTGGCCGTCCAGCGGTTTGGCCATCCTGGTCATAAATATAAATCAGATCGATATCGCTTGACACATTGAGCTCACGCGCGCCCAGCTTGCCCATGCCGATGACCCACATTTGGGCTGCCATGCCGCTGCCTGTTTGCGGCGCACCGTACTGGGCGTCAAGTGTGGTGCGGGATTCAAGCATCGCCACCTCCAGCGCCAGTTCAGCCAGCTCGGTCATGGCACGGGTGACGACGTTCAAAGCAGCCTGCTCTGCGGGCCGGCCTTCGCAGTCCAGTACCACCAGCCGCTCAATCACCAGCTGGCGCAATACCCGCAACGCAGCACTGGTATCTAAACCTTGTGCGCGCAAGGCCAGCAGCGCGCTTTCCATGTTGCCCCGCGTCGGCTCGCCAGGCTCCAGCAAAGTGCGCTGGGCCTCATAGCGACGGCGAATACGCTGCACAAAGCGCGAATAACCGGAAGCATCAAGCACGCTGTTGATCGCATTCATCACAGGCAGTCACAAGCCTTCATGCGGGGAAGGTGGCTTGACAGGTTAATCGACAAACATTGACGCCAGCTGAGTCTGGATGCGCGAAGCTTAGCGCAGAGCCAGCGCATTGCGGCCTTGCTGCGCGCTGGCGTGGCACACCACACAACCGGCCCAACGCCTTGCATTAAGCCGCCTGGAACAGGTCTGATCGCTGGTCTAACGGTTACCACACCCTTGGTATCTCCTAAGGCAATACAGGCAGTCATAATTACAAAGCCGATGAATCCGTCCCTATCACCAGCACCAACCCCTGAGTTGCCACGTTTGAGATGGCTGGCTCTGGCTGCACGCTTGGCGCTTTGGCTGTTGCTGGCCTTCTGGTTGCTGTTCGGCGCGACCTGGGGCTTACTACATGGCTGGATTGTGCCGCGTATTGAAGAATTCCGCCCACGCATTGAAATCGAGGCCAGCAAAGTGCTGGGTGTGCCGGTCCGCATCGGCCGGATTTCGGCACGCTCTGAAGGTCTGATTCCTTCGTTCGAGCTGCATGATGTCAGCTTGAAAGACGCTGCAGGCCGCGAAGCCTTGCGTCTGCCACGTGTGCTGGCCGCGCTGACGCCCGCGTCGCTGTGGGGCGGCGGCTTTGAGCAACTGGTGATCGTCCAACCCGTGCTTGACATTCGCCGCACCCTGGACGGAAAAATCTATGTCGGTGGCCTGGATATCAACCAGACCCAGAGCGACAGCAATGACGCAGCCGACTGGATTTTTTCGCAGCCTGAGTTTGTGATTCAGAGCGGCACGCTGCGCTGGACTGACGAGCAGGTCAACGCCCCGCCACTGGCATTGAGCCAGGTCGATGCCGTGATGCGCAACAGTACGCGCAAACACGCCTTTCGGATTGATGCAACGCCGCCTCCAGACTGGGGCGATCGCTTCAGTCTGCGTGGCCAGTTCAAGCAGCCGCTGTTTAGCGGCGCCGGGCAATTTGTCGATTGGTCGGGCCAGCTGTATGCCGAGTTCAGCCGTATCGGTGATGTCTCGCAGATCAAAGCGTATGTGTCCGACACCTTGGGCCTT
Organism: Polaromonas sp.; assembly: GCA_040400775.1. Taxonomy (GTDB): domain Bacteria; phylum Pseudomonadota; class Gammaproteobacteria; order Burkholderiales; family Burkholderiaceae_C; genus Polaromonas. The sequence continues at coordinate 15,417 of JBBAPP010000022.1, forward strand.
GACCCACGCGCAGGCAGCGGCAGCCTGCGTGCTTGGGCCGACATCAGCAAAGGCAAGGCTAGCGCCGCCACGCTGGATGTTGCATTGCAGGGTGTGAATGTTCAACTTGGTAAAACC
>JBBAPP010000022.1:15633-21060 GCA_040400775.1 Polaromonas sp.
CGCCAAAGGACGTGTCAGCGGACTGGAAGTCGCCGCCCGGCCTAGCCAGGTATTACGCAGCAGCGCATGGCAGGCAACGGGCTCAGCTGCGCACCAGCAACCGGGCCGGCCCGGTGTCAAGAACGCCGCGATTGACTTTGACCTGACACAGGTTTCAGGCAAAGCCAAAATCGTCATCAGCCAAGGCCATCTTGATGTGCCGGGCGTGTTTGAAAACCCACGGGTGCTACTGGACAAATTGTCGCTGGACAGCCAATGGACGTGGACGGGCGAAAACATAGCTATTCAAATGCGCGACATCGCCTTTGCGGGCGCTGATGCTGAGGGCAGCGCGCAAGCCAGTTGGCGATCTGGCCAAACGCGCACAGGCGCGCACGACCCTGACTCGTCGGGCGTGCTGGACTTGAAAGGGGTCTTGACCCGAGCCAACGGCGCCCGGGTATACCGCTACTTACCACTGGTGCTGGACCAACCGGTGCGCAACTATGTGCGTGATGCAGTGGTGCAGGGCGAGCTCAGCGATGTGAAGTTTTTGGTCAAAGGAGCGGTTGACGGGATTCCTTTTGCCGACCCGAGCAAGGGCGATTTCAAAATCTCGGCTAAAGTTAAAAATGCGACGTTTGCCTATGTGCCTCGAACCATCCAGCCCAAAGAAGCCGCGCCCTGGCCGGCGCTGAGCGAGATCACCACCGAGCTGGTTTTTAACCGCGCAACGCTTGACATTAACGGCATGGTGGCCAAGGTGGCAGGAGTGCCCGGTATTCAAGTGGTCAAAGCCGATGCGCGTATCCCTAACCTGATGAAATCAGCCACGGTCGATGTGCAAGCGCGTTTTAGAGGTGCGCTGAATGAAGCACTTGGCTTTGTCAACACATCGCCACTGGCCGCCATGACAGGCAATGTGCTGGCCAAAACAATTGCCAGCGGCTCGGCTGACTACGACTTGAGGCTGAGCTTGCCGCTCAACAACATCGACCAAACCAAGGTCCAGGGCTCGGTGACATTGCCTGGCAATGACGCGCAGTTTTCGCCTGAAACACCGCAACTGACGCGCTTGAAAGGCGTGCTGTCATTTACCGAGTCTGGCTTTAACGTGGCGTCAGCCCAAGCGCGATTTCTGGGCGGTGATGTGCGTTTTGAAGGTGGCATGAAGCCGCCCGTTCGCACGGCAAGCCCCAGCGAAGAGGCTGAGGCAGGCACGCTTTTCAGGCTACAGGGTAGCGTCACTGCCGAGGCTGTTCAGCAGGCCAAAGGCATCGGCCTGGTGTCGCGATTGGGCCAAAACGCCGCGGGTAGCGCTACCTACAACGCAACGCTGGGCTTCAGACGTGGGGTAGCCGAGGTGGTGGTGACCAGCAACCTGCAAGGCATGGCACTGACTCTGCCTGCCCCCTTGAACAAAAGTGCCGAGGCTGTATTGCCTTTGCGGTTTGAAAACAGCGTGATCCGCGAATCTATGGCGCCCGGGCAAAAGCTGCAAGACCAGCTTGTTTTTAGCGCAGGCAACATCGTGGCGGTGCAGTACCAGCGCGACATCAGCGACGCACAAGCCCGCGTCATTCGCGGCAGCATCGCGGTCGGGCTGGCGCCTGGCGAGTCATCGCCCCTGCCCGAGGCTGGCGTGGCTGCCAACATCAGGCTCGACAACGTCAATCTAGATGCTTGGGAGAAAGTGTTTTCGTCCGCCACCGCCACCAGCCCGCTACCCGCATCGGTTGCAACAACAGCTTCGGCGCAGCAAGCGCAGACTTACCTGCCCAACCAAATTGCGATACGTGCCAAAGAACTGCTGGCAGGTGGGCGCAAGTTAAATAATTTAGTGATTGGCGGCACCCGTGATGGGCCAACTTGGCGTGCCAACCTGGATGCCAGCGAACTCAGCGGTTACTTTGAGTTTCGACCGCCTGGCAGCAGCAACGCCGGCCGAGTTTTTGCACGCCTGTCGCATTTGAATGTAGGGCAAAGCACGGCCACTGATATGGAAAATATTCTTGACGCGCAACCCACCAGTATTCCAGCGCTTGACCTGGTAGTGGACGACCTGGAGCTGAGCGGAAAAAAATTTGGCAGGGTTGAAGTCGATGCCGGTATCCGCGCCAGTGACGGCGGCGCGCGTGAATGGCGGCTGAACAAGTTCAATATCATTACGCCCGAAGCCGTTCTGACGGCCTCAGGCAATTGGGTCGCTGCCAGCCCCCAAACTCCCGCTGTGGGGCCGCGCGTGCAGCGCCCGGCAGCGGAGCGCAGGCGGACGGTGATGAACTTCAAACTCGATATTGCTGACTCTGGTTTGCTGCTCAAGCGCTTTGGCATGGCCGATGTGGTGCGGCGCGGCAAAGGCAAGATGGAAGGCCAGGTCGCTTGGGTCGGCTCACCTTTAGGTTTTGATTACCCGAGCATGAGCGGCCAGTTCAATGTCAATATTGAATCCGGGCAGTTTTTAAAGGCCGATCCTGGTCTGGCCAAGCTGCTGGGTGTGCTGAGTTTGCAGTCGCTGCCGCGCCGTTTGACGCTGGATTTCAGGGATGTTTTTTCTGAAGGCTTTGCGTTTGATTTTGTCCGCGGCGACGTCAGCATCAGCCAAGGCGTGGCCAGCACCAACAATCTGCAAATGAAAGGCGTGAACGCCGCTGTGTTGATGGAAGGCAGCGCCGACATTGCCAAAGAAACGCAAGACATCAAGGTGGTGGTGGTGCCCGAGATCAACGCTGGTACGGCATCTTTGATTGCCACGGTCATCAACCCAGCCATTGGTTTGGGCACGTTTTTGGCCCAGTTTTTTCTGCGCCTTCCCTTGATGCAAGCTGCGACCCAAGAATTTCATATCGATGGCCATTGGGCTGACCCAAAAATCACCAAGATTGAGAAGAAAAGATGAGAGTTGCGGCGCTTCAAATGGTCTCTACTGCGGATCTCAACACCAATCTTGGCAGCGCCAGAGAACTTTTGAAGCAAGCCGCCGATGCCGGCGCAGAGCTTGCTGTGTTACCCGAATATTTTTGTCTGCTGGGTTTTAAAGACACCGACAAACTGGCTATTGCCGAGCAGTCTGGCCAGGGGCCAATGCAAGACTTTTTAAGCATCTGTGCGCGTGACTTCGGTATGTGGCTGGTGGGCGGCACGATTCCGCTGGTCAGCGAGCTACCGGGCAGGGTCTACAACAGTACGCTGGTTTACAACCCGGCGGGCGAACCCGTTGCGCGCTACGACAAGATGCATCTATTTCGTTTTGACAACGGTGTGGAGCGTTATGACGAAGCGCGCGTGCTGATACCGGGCGCACAGCCCGTGACGTTTGACTTGCCGTCGCGCGACGGCCAGCTTTACCGCCTGGGTTTGAGCATTTGTTATGACCTGCGTTTTCCCGAGTTGTACCGTGTGCTGGCTACCAGCGGGGCTGACTTGCTGCTGGTACCGAGTGCCTTTACCTACACCACGGGCCAAGCGCATTGGGAGATTTTGCTGCGCGCCCGCGCGATTGAAAACCTGGCCTACGTGCTGGCTGCAGCGCAGGGTGGGCGGCATGTTAACCAGCGCCGTACTTGGGGGCATTCGATGGTGGTCGATGCCTGGGGCAACATCCTGGCGCAGCAACCCGAAGGGCCTGGCGTGGTGCTGTCAGAGATTGACAAAACCAAGCTGCTGGCCAGTCGCACGCATTTGCCAGCTCTGCAACACCGCATGCTGTGAAGTTTTCAAGAGCCACCTATGGGCGCAGGCGGTTTGTGCTGTGGAGCCTGCTGCTGGCCTTGGTACTGGCGCTGCTGGGAACGCTGGTTTGGCTGGCAGGCCGTTATGAAACCAGCCAGATCGAAAGCCGCCTGGAGCGTGACGCCGCCGAGTCAGTGCTGGACATTCGCAACGGTCTGACGCGTAACATCCAAAGCTTTCAGGCCTTGCAGTCCAACAACCCAACGACAGTCGCCTGGCTGTTGCCGGCCACCGATTTGCTGCGCGAGCGCCGCGAGCTGATGCGGCTTGAATGGCGCAGCGTCACGCTAGAGGTTTTGGGCTTTGTCGATTCGCCCTATCGCAACTCCGTCTTCGAGCGGCTGAGCCGTAGCGCCTCGCAAGCGGACACCAGCGCGGCTTGTGCGGCAGCACGCAGGCTGAGCGGTGCCGCTTATTCCAGCAGTTATTTTTTGCCCCAGTCCGACGGTTTGGGTATCGAGGTGATGGAAATGTGTCTGCCCATCATGGTCTCGGGTCGACTGGTGGGCTACACGGTGGCCACTTATGGGCTGCATGAAATTTTGTCTGAGCTGGTCAACAAACAGCTTGCGCGTGGACAAAGCCTGTCATTTACAGAAGCAGACGGCACACGGCTGGCGCTGTTTGGCATGCCCACGTCCGGTAACCGCGTGTTTGTGGCGCGTCAGTTGCTGGACTTGCCCGGCAACACGCTGGTACTCAGGCTAGACAGCCGTATTGGCTTGCCCGCTCTGTTCCCCAATGTGTTGACAGCCTTGGTCAGTGCCATATCGCTGGCCTTGCTGGCGGTGCTTTTTTTACTCGCACGCGACACCCGACGACGCATGAAAGTCGAGCATGATTTAGGTGAAGCGCTGGCTTTCAGAAAGGCGATGGAGGACTCGGTGCTGACAGGCTTGCGCGCGCGTGATTTGTCTGGCCGCATTACCTACGTCAACCCGGCTTTTTGCCAAATGGTCGGCATACCCGCCAAAGACTTGTTGAACCAGAGCTTTCCGTCGCCCTACTGGCCGCCTGAATTGGCCGTTGCCTACCAGCAGCGCCAAGCGATTCGTCTGGCAGGCAACAACTTGCCCCGCGAAGGCCATGAATCGGTCTTCATGCGGCCCGATGGCACGCGATTTCCGGTGTTGATCATGGAAGCACCATTGATCAACGCCGTGGGCAAACACACCGGCTGGATGAGCGCGATTCTGGATGTTTCTGAGCAGCGCCGGACCGAAGAACAATCACGCGCCAGCCAGGACCGCCTGCAAGCCACCGCCAGGCTGGCGATGGTCGGCGAGATGGCGTCGCTGCTCAGCCATGAATTGAACCAGCCTTTGGCGGCAATTTCAAGCTATGCCGTCGGGTCACTGAATTTGCTGAACGATAACGCCGCTACAAACTCCCCTGCTCAGCCCAGCAGCGTGTTAACCGAAGACCTTCAGCTGGCCATGGGCCGCATTGCCGAGCAAGCAGAGCGGGCTGGCAAAGTCATCAAAAGCGTACATGACTTTGTGCGCCGCCGCGACCAAGAGCGCGAAGCGATTGCCCCGCGCGAGCTGCTCGATGCGGTGATGCCACTGGTCAGCCTGCAAGCGCGCAAACTTCTCGTCACGGTAGTGTTGGAAGTCGACGCCAGCGCAAGCACTGTGCTGTGTGACCGAACCATGGTGGAGCAAGTACTGTTGAACCTGGCGCGCAACGGCATGCAGGCGATGCAGGCGCTTAGCC
>JBBAPP010000023.1:0-2183 GCA_040400775.1 Polaromonas sp.
CCCGTATTGTCTTTGCGCAGGCCGCTCAGGCCATGCCAAATTTCACCTTGCGCAGTCACGACTTCAAGGCCCAAGCACAAATCACGCGCATTGCCGTAGCGAACGACCTGTGTGCCGCCAGCATTGGTGGCCAGGTTACCACCGATTGTGCAGCTGCCTTCAGCTGCCAAGCTGAGTGGAAATAAAAATCCAGATTTTTCAGCGGTATCTTGCAGGGTTTGCAAAATACAACCCGCATCAACCGTCATGGTTAGATTGGCGGCGTCAATACTGCGAACGCTGTTTAAGCGTTGCAAGCTCAGCACCACTTGCTGGCCTGATGCATCGGGAATTGAGCCACCGACCAGTCCCGTATTGCCGCCTTGCGTGACGATGCTCACGCCACCAGCAATGCAGGCTTTGACAACAGCCGCCACTTCCAGGGTATTGGCAGGCCGCACCACGGCCAGCGCCTTGCCGCGCGAACGTTTACGCCAGTCCAGCTCGTAGGCTGACAGATCGCCAGCCACCAGGACGTTCTTTTCACCAACAATGGCGGTCAGCTGATCCATCAGGTTCAAATCTTTGAAAGCCATTGTCAATAGCTCCCTTTCGGCAGCTTGGCGATACCTTTAAAGCGTACCTTCACGTGCAGTGAGCAAGCCGCAAAAAGCACCAAACAAAGCACAACTTCCATCATGGCCAAATAGTTGCCTGGCGCTGTGTCGCTCCAGGCGCGCACTACACCCTCAGTAAAGTAAAGCCACACCAGCAAGCTCAGCCAGCGGTAGGTGTACATGCGATTTTTCATCACGCCTGCCAGTGGCAAAATAAGCGGCAGTACCTTCAGCGCCAATAAAGAGCCACCGGGGCGGATGGGAGCCAGCACCATTTCCCACAACACGCCCAGCACGATCAGGCCAAACAGGCTGGCAGCGGCAGCCCAGCGGATAGCTTCTATTTGATTTTCTTTGTTCATGTGGTCAGATCTATAAATTCATTTTCGGGCGAATTGCGTTACTGCGCTCCGCGCGCCTGGCACTTCACTCCGACAACGAAGTTTCGGGGAAGATTAACTTCTACCCAAGTTACGTCGTCACCAAAATCTGAATTTCTAGAAGTGCCCATGTGTATTGTCCCAACTCTGAGGCATGATACCGGGGATGGGTTTTCAACAACGATTACATGTCTTTTGGTCAGAGCTCTCGCATTTTCCTTGGCGGGACACGCTGCTCACGCTGCGAGACCGCTTCAGGGAAGACCAGATGGGCTTAACGGCCAGCAGTCTGACTTTTACCACGTCAATTGCATTGGTGCCCTTTTTTACGGTGGCGCTGGCGGTTTTTACGGCCTTTCCCGTGTTTGCAAAGATGCAGGGTGCGCTGCAAGGCTGGCTGATTGACAGCCTGATTCCCGACAATATTGCCCGTCAGGTACTGGGTTATCTGACCCAGTTCAGCCGGCAGGCCAACAGACTGGGTGTAGCGGGTCTGGGTATTTTGCTGGTCACGGCGATTGCCCTGATTTTGACAATTGACCACACGCTCAACAGCATTTGGCGGGTAAAAAAAACACGTCCCTTTACCCAGCGCGTGCTGATTTACTGGTCAGCTATTACCTTGGGGCCAGTATTGCTGGGGGCCAGTCTGGCGCTCACCTCGTCGGTGGTTTCCGCTACCAGCGGTTGGGTCGGTACACTGCCATTCAGTTTGCGGTTTTTGCTGAGTGCCTTTCAGTTCTTACTGATCGCAGCGGGTCTGACCGCTTTGTACCGTTACGTGCCCAATACCCATGTCAAATGGTCACACGCCTGGGCAGGCGGTTTTTTTGCAGCGGCGGGTATTGAGCTGGCCAAAAAAGCGTTAGCTCTTTACTTGAGCAAAGTGCCGACCTATTCGATGATTTACGGCGCGTTTGCCACGCTGCCGATTCTGTTGATCTGGATTTATCTGGCTTGGGTGATTGTTCTGATGGGCGCTGTGATAGCGGCTTACCTGCCCAGTTTGTTGGCGGGTGTGGCCAGGCGAGGTGGTGACAAAGGATTGGGGTCGGCGAAAGGCTGGCAGTTCCAACTGGCGGTGGAGGTGCTGCAACATTTAAACAGCCAGCGGACAAGCAACAACCGGGGTTGCAGCGCATCCAGCCTGGCTTTGGTGCTGCAAATCGATGTGCTCCAGCTAGAACCGGTACTTGAAGCACTGACA
>JBBAPP010000023.1:2283-6881 GCA_040400775.1 Polaromonas sp.
GCTTCGGTGCTGGTCAGCACCGCTTTGGCGGCCAGCTCAGTGGTATGCGCCACCAGTGCATCGACCTGTGCCTTGTCGCCCACATCACAATGCAGGAAAAGGCACTCCCATTGGGCTGCCAACGCCTGGCCTTGGACCGCGTCAATGTCGGCAATCACAAGACGCGCTTTCTCGCGTGCGAAACGCTCACTGCAAGCCCGCCCGATGCCCTGCGCCCCGCCAGTGACGATGCAAACGCGTTGCGCCAGGCCAAAGGCAATGCTGGATGGTGTTTCAGGCTTCATATTTTGACTTTACCCAACCAAATATCCCGGTACATCGCCCAATCACCCATGAAGCTATAAAGCGGCCGCTTGAAACTGGCAGGCCTATTTTTCTCAAATCCAAAGTGCCCTACCCAGGCAAAACCGTAGCCGCAAAGCAAACCGTAGAGCAGGTACTGCGGCTTGCCAGTTGCCACCAGCATGGCCAGGCAGACCAAGGTCAAGCTGGTGCCAGCAAAGTGCAGGCGGCGACAGGTCTTGTTGCTATGTTCGGTTAAATAAAACGGGTAAAACGCTTCGAAGCTTTTGAAGGCTTTGGGGTCTATGGGGGTGGCTGCGGTACTTTGCATGCTGGTCTCCTTATTTTTGTAAGTTTAGGCCACAGAAAAGGGCACGTGCAAAAAACCCCTGAACCGTGCGCGACCGCCACGGGTGGGTGCTGCGCTAAGCTGGTAGTTGGGAAAACGCTGTAGAAATCGGCCTATTGCAATGCGGCCTTCGAGCCGCGCCAGGCTCATGCCGGCACATTGGTGAATACCCAGACCAAAGGCTAAATGTCGGTTGTTTTGGCGCTCAAAGAGCAACTCGTGAGGCCGTACAAACACTGCCGGGTCGCGGTTAGCGGCGCCTATGCACAGAGTCAGCAGACTGCCTGCCGGAGTAGCTACACCACCAATATGTGTGTTTTTGATCGTGCGGCGGTTGCTGAGCTGATTTGACGATTCAAAACGTAAAAATTCATCAATAATAGGCAGAAAATAGGCTTCTAGACCAATAGAATCGGGTGTATGTAGCTTCTGTTTCAATAGCATTTCAGCTTTGACTTGTGGCTGCTCTGTCAGCGCCACCAGCGCATTGCCAATCAGGTTGGTGGTGGTTTCATGCCCTGCGTTCAAGATGAAGACGCAGTTTTGCAGTAGCTCGGCTTCGCTGAGCTTTTCGCCCCCGGCTTCCTCGCTGATCAGCCGTGTCAGCACATCATGCGCAGCGTCGCCAGGGTGGTGGCGTCTGTCAGTGACCAGCATTTTCAGGTAATCGGTAAATTCTGTGACGCTGCGGTTACCCAGGGCTTCTTGCTCAGGGGTCAGCTTGGGCTCCAGCGCGCCCAAAATAGCCAGCGACCATCCGCGCAATGGGGCTCTGTCAGCGTGCGGTACGCCGAGCAGGTTGCCAATCACTTCCACCGGAATGGCAGATGCAAAATCTTCAATCACATCACCGCCGCCTTTGGCTTGCATGTCATCCAGCAGGCTGTCAACCAGCGTGATGAGGCTTGCCTCCATCCCTGCAATCGCCCGCCGCGTGAGTGCGCCAACAATACGGCTACGTACCCGCGTGTGCAGCGGCGGATCGTTAAACACCAGGCTGGTGGTGTGGTGCGCAAAAAGCGGTGACGCAGCGCCGTATTTGGGTTCAAACTCCACCTTTTTGTCTGAGCTGAAGGTTTGCGCGTCGCGGTAGACGGCCACCAGGTCGGCATGGCGGGTTAAAAAATACGAGCCATCGGGCATCAAACGCACCGGACTTTGGCTGCGTAGTACGTCGTATACCGGGTAGGGGTTGGCGTAAAAGTCAGGTGGCAGGGCGCGCAGATCGAAGGTGGCCGCAATCTCCTGCGCTCTGGCTACTGACATAGCCCCTTTCATTTCAAAAATTCCTTGATAGCCAGCAGCGTCTCTTCCGGCGCTTCGTTCATCTGATGGTGGCCAACGGCTAGGCTCACTACTTTGAAGGTTTTGCCGGCATCTTCAGCTTTTTTGATCAGCAGTTTTGCCGCTTTTGCTTGCGTCATCTGGTCCTGCGCACCAAGAAGAAACAGAACCGGGCAAGTCAGTTGCTCAATCGCCGCCGTACCATTGGCGTAGTCGTTGCACGCTTTGAAACCCCGGTGAAATACATTGACCTGCGTATTGCTGGCGAGCACGCGCCTACCCAGCGCCATGCTTGCGCCGTATACCCATGTGCCAGGGCCCGTCGCTGATGGCGGTGCGCTCAGCGTGCTGCGTGAAAACACGTTGACCATCTTTAATGCCACCATCGGGTCATTGAGTGATGAGTCAAGCAATGCGGGCGACACCACCATCGGGAAAGCCGTGCCCACAAGTACCAAGTGGGTGATGCGTTCTCTGAGTTTCGATGCGGATTCGAGTGCAATCAGGGACCCCCAGCTATGGCCTACCAGTGCCGCCTTTTTAAGCCCTGCAGCATCCAGCAGTGCTGAAATAAAATCTGCCGCTTGCTCAACACTGGCCGGCGCTTCGCCTTCACTTTTGCAGTGCCCTGGCAAGTCAATGGCCAACACGTTCCAGCCGTGGTTTGCCAGGTAGCGACTTTGCAGAATCCACACACTGTGGTCGTTCAATACGCCGTGTATAAACACCGCCGTGGGTTTTGCAGCATCAAGTGCTTTACCTGCTGTGTAGCAGTAGGTTTTGTGGTGGTTGACTTGCAGGTACATTTCTCAAACTCCTGCTTTTTCTGCGGCTTTCAAGGCTCGCTTCAAGTCGTCAATCAAATCATCCGCATCTTCCAGCCCGATCGACAAGCGAATCGTGCCTTGACCGATGCCTGCGCCTGCCAATGCGTCATCAGTCATACGGAAGTGCGTCGTGCTGGCGGGATGAATCACCAGGCTGCGGCAGTCGCCCACATTGGCCAAATGGCTGAAGACTTTCAGACTTTCAACGAAGGCCTTGCCCTGGTTGCGCGAACCTTTCAAGTCAAAACTGAAGACTGAACCTGCGCCGCGCGGCAACAGTTTTTTGGCCAGTGTGTGGCTGGGGTGCGACTCTAGCAATGGGTGACCCACGCGGCCTACAAACGGGTGGCTGGCCAAAAATGCCACGATTTTTTCAGTGTTGTGCATGTGGCGCGCCATGCGCAGGCTCAGGGTTTCAATGCCTTGCAAAATCAGCCAGGCGGTGTGTGGGCTCATGCAGGCGCCAAAGTCTCTCAAGCCCTCCCGTCGGGCGCGCAGCAAAAAGGCGCCTACCGTGCTTTCTTCACTGAACACCATGTTGTGGAAACCGTCGTAGGCTTCGGTTAATTCTTTAAATTTGCCGGACTTCTCCCAATCAAACGATCCGCCATCCACCACAATGCCGCCAATCACCGTGCCGTGGCCGCTCAAAAACTTGGTGGCCGAGTGGTAGACCAAATCTGCGCCATGCTCGAATGGCTTGATCAGCCAGGGCGAGGTGAGGGTGGAATCAACCAGTAGCGGCGCACCGGCTGCATGGGCAATCGTAGCCACGGCTTCAATATCGAGCACGTCCAGGCCAGGGTTACCGACTGTTTCGCCAAAAAACAGCTTGGTGTTGGGTCGGGCGGCGGCACGCCAGCCGTCCAGGTCGCCAGGCTTGACGAAGGTCGTTTCAATGCCGAAGCGGCGCATGGTGTAGTGCAACAGATTTTGCGAGCCGCCATACAAGGCAGTGGACGCGACGATATGCGATCCTGTACCCATCAGCGTGGCAATGCTCAGGTGCAGCGCCGCCTGTCCGCTGGCAGTGGCTATCGCGCCTATGCCGCCTTCCAGGGCGGCAACACGCTGCTCCAGAACGGCGTTGGTGGGGTTGCTGATGCGTGAATACACATGGCCTGCCCGTTCCAGATTGAACAAACTGGCCGCATGGTCACTCGATTCAAAAACAAATGAGGTGGTGAGATGAATCGGTACAGCGCGCGCGCCCGTGGTCGGGTCCGGTGATGCGCCTGCATGTAGCGATAGCGTGTCAAAGCCGGGGTCAGCATAGCCGGGCATGGTTTTGTCTCCAAATAAAAAATGCAAAGCAACTGCCAAATTTAAAAGCCTTGCTACTTATTGTGGGCTATATTGCTTGGAAGCTTCCCATAAAGCGTCTTGCGGTGGGAAAATAACTACATCTACATAGAGGAGATCGCCATGAAAGTAGCCGACATACTGCGCGTTAAAGGCAGCACCCTTTATACCGTTCAGCCGGATGAGCCGCTGGCCAAAGCCACACACATCATGGCCGAAAAAGACATCGGCTCGCTGGTGGTCATGGAGCATGGTGACTTGGTCGGCATGTTGACCTTTCGGGAAGTCATCGTCAGTATCATCGGCAATGGTGGGGAGATTGGCAGCATGTTGGTACGCAAGGCGATGGACGACCATCCATTGACCTGCACCAGTGAAACCGAGCTTGATGAAGTACGCCGCATGATGCTGGAGCGCCACGCCCGCTACATGCCAGTGATGAACCAAAAAATGTTGATGGGCGTGATCAGCCTGTATGACGTCGCCAAAGCCGTGGTCGACAGCCAAAATTTTGAAAACCAAATGCTGAAGGCTTACATACGCGATTGGCCAGC
>JBBAPP010000023.1:6981-9298 GCA_040400775.1 Polaromonas sp.
ACAGCCAAAATTTTGAAAACCAAATGCTGAAGGCTTACATACGCGATTGGCCAGCCGGCGATGGCGATGCTAAAGATGTCTAGACCAATGGATGCTTGGATAATACGCTACTCAATTTATAGCATTTGAGTTATCACTCGCCGATCCTCCACCGGCACAGGTGTGATCGACAGGCGGTTGTCTTTTTTTAATACCTGCACCGCACACCGCAAAAAGATGCTCGCCTGGCGGTTGCGCATGCCAACCCAGGCGACTATCGCACTTTGGGCTGCGAGTGCATCGTCTACCGATGCATTCGCGAGGCTCGGACTTCATCAGCCAGTACTGCACCGGTTTGACGGCTTATTTTGTACCGAAAATACGGTCCCCTGCGTCGCCCAGTCCGGGCAAGATGTAGCCGTGGTCATTGAGCTGGCGGTCAATCGCTGCTGTAAAAATCGGCACATCCGGGTGGGCTTTTTGCAGATGGCTGATACCCTCAGGGCAGGTCAGTAGGCAGACAAATTTGATGGATTTAGGATGGAGTTTTTTCAGCCTGTCGATGGCGGCTATTGCTGAATTTCCTGTGGCCAGCATCGGGTCGACAACCACAATGTCACGTTCAGCCATCTCACCAGGCATCTTAAAATAATATTCAACCGCTTGCAGTGTGGCCGGGTCACGGTACAAGCCAACGTGGCCGACGCGTGCGCCTGGCACCACGCTCAGCATGCCTTCCAGAATGCCGTTACCCGCTCTCAGGATTGACACGAAGACCAGCTTTTTGCCGTCAATCATGCGGCCTGTCATGGTCTCTAGCGGGGTTTCAATCTCAACGTTTTGTAGCGGCATGTCGCGCGTGACTTCATAGGCCATCAGGCTGCTCAGCTCATTGAGCAGGGTACGAAAGGTGTTGGTTGACGCATCTTTACGCCGCATCAGCGTGAGCTTGTGTTGCACCAAGGGGTGATCAATCAAGTGGACGTTTGTCATAAGTACTTTCAGCGTTTTTTGCCCAACAATGAGCCCAGCACGCCGCGAATGATCTCGCGCCCGATAGTAGAGCCTATGCTGCGCACGGCTGACTTGGCCATACTTTGCGCCAGGCCGTCATGCATACCGCCGCGCGGGCCAGTGGTGCCAAAAAGCACGTCTTTCAAGCCGCCCATGATGCCACCTGAATCGTTTTGCCCTGCCGCAGCGCTACTGGTTGCGCTTTGGGCAGTTGATATGCTCGCATCCACACGGCCGTGCAGTTTTTCATAGGCGGATTCACGGTCTTGGACTTTTTCATAGACGCCTGCGACCAGTGAGCTGTTCAGCAAATTGCTGCGCTGCTCTGGCGTGATCGGCCCAACCTGGCTGCCAGGCGGCAACACGTACACGCGCTCGGTCACGCTGGGCCTTCCTTTGGCATCCAGAAAGCTGACCAGCGCTTCCCCCACAGCCAGTTCGGTAATCGCTGTTTCTATGTCCAAGCCGGGCTTTTGGCGCATGGTTTGGGCTGTGGCCTTGACGGCTTTTTGATCTCGAGGGGTGAAGGCGCGCAACGCGTGCTGAACCCGGTTGCCAAGCTGGGCGAGCACTGAATCAGGAATATCCAGGGGGTTTTGCGTGACGAAATACACGCCCACGCCTTTGGAGCGTACCAGCCGCACGACCAGCTCAATCCGTTCGACCAATGCTTTGGGCGCTTCGTTGAACAGCAAATGTGCTTCGTCAAAGAAAAAAACCAGCTTGGGTTGCTCCAAGTCACCCACTTCAGGCAACTGCTCAAACAGCTCCGACAGCATCCACAGCAAAAAGGTGGCATAAAGGCGTGGTGCGTTCATCAGCTTGTCAGCGGCCAGGATGTTGATAACGCCCTGGCCATCTACCGTCTGCATAAAGTCGCTGATGTTCAACATCGGCTCGCCAAAGAACTTGTCTGCCCCCTGACTTTCAATTTGCAGCAAGCCGCGTTGAATCGCTCCCACGCTAGCCGCGCTGACGTTACCGTAGGTCGTCGTGAACGCACTGCCGTTGTTACCCACATACTGGAGCATGGCGCGTAGGTCTTTTAAATCCAGCAGCAACATGCCGTTGTCATCGGCAATTTTGAAAACGATGTTCAGCACTCCCGCTTGGGTGTCGTTTAAGTTCAGCATGCGGCCCAGCAGCAATGGCCCCATGTCTGAAATAGTGGCCCGTACCGGATGACCCTGTTCGCCAAAAACGTCCCACAGCGTGGCGGGGCAGGGTGCGGGTGTTGGCCAGTCAATGCCGCGCTCTTTAAGGATGCCCGCCATTTTTTCACCGATTTTCCCCGTCTGGCTGATACCCGTAAGGTCACCTTTGA
>JBBAPP010000023.1:9398-14598 GCA_040400775.1 Polaromonas sp.
GCCATTTTTTCACCGATTTTCCCCGTCTGGCTGATACCCGTAAGGTCACCTTTGACATCAGCCATGAAGACCGGCACACCGATTTTCGAGAAGTTTTCAGCCAAGGTTTGCAAGGTCACGGTTTTGCCGGTACCAGTAGCGCCTGTGATCAGGCCGTGGCGATTGGCCAGGGCCGGGAGCATCTGACAGACTGCGGTAGCGTTTTTAGCAATCAATATGGGATCAGCCATGGGTGCGGGCTCCTAGAAAAGTAAAATACAAGACAAGGCGATGGCGTTAGCGTAATTCAAAACCAAGGATTCCCGTGGCAGGTCACAGTAAATGGGCAAATATTCAGCACCGCAAGGGCCGGCAGGACGAGAAACGCCAGCGCATCTGGACGCGCGTGATGCGCGAGATCATGGTGGCAGCCCGGCTTGGCGGTGGCGACCCAGCTACCAATCCGCGCCTTCGTTTGGCGATTGAAAAAGGCAAAGCCGCCAATATGCCGCTTGAAAACGTTAAATACGGCATCGCCAAAGCTACCGGCAGCCTGGAAGGTGTGCAATACGAAGAAGTGCGCTACGAAGGCTACGGCATAGGCGGTGCGGCCATCATCATTGACTGCATGACAGACAACAAAACCCGTACCGTGGCCGAAGTACGCCACGCCTTTGTAAAACACGGCGGCAACATGGGGACTGAAGGCTCGGTGGCATTTCAGTTCAAGCACTGCGGGCAATTGATCTTTGCGCCGGGAACCAACGAAGATCGCGTGATGGAGTTGGCTTTGGAGGCGGGCGCTGAAGATGTGATCAGCCATGACGACGGCGCGATTGAGGTGCTGACACCCTATACAGAATTTGAGACCGTTAAGCATGCGCTGGAAGCGGCTGGCCTGAAAGCCGACATTGCCGAAGTCACCATGCGCGCCGACAATATGATAGAAATGGCAGGAAGCGAGGCAGCGCGCATGCAAAAGCTACTGGATGTTCTGGAAGATTTAGACGATACACAGGATGTGTTTCACAACGCGGCTTTAGCGGAGTAAAGAGGAATGAAAGTTTTAGTCATTGGCGGCGGTGGCCGTGAACACGCGCTGGCCTGGAAGCTGGCGCAGTCGCCTAAAGTACAGGCGGTGTATGTAGCGCCTGGCAACGGCGGTACGGCGCTGGATAACCGCCTCAAAAACATCGATATTACGGATATCTATAAATTACGCGAATGGGCAGCTACTGAAAAGATAGCCTTGACAGTAGTTGGGCCTGAGCAACCACTGGCTGCAGGTGTTGTCGATGAATTTCGCGCCCACGGCCTGCGGGTGTTTGGCCCGACCAAAGCAGCAGCGCAATTAGAGAGCTCTAAAGCTTTTTCAAAAGCTTTCATGAAGCGCCACGGTATTCCCACAGCAGACTACGAAACCTTTACCGATGCTGCGGCTGCTAAAGCCTATGTTGATGAAAAAGGCGCGCCGATTGTGGTCAAGGCCGATGGTCTGGCTGCCGGTAAGGGCGTGGTGGTGGCAATGACGCTGCACGAGGCGCATGAGGCGATTGAATTCATGTTGGCGCCTGACCCGAAATTCAACCCGCTGGGCGTCACGCATAACGCAGGTGGTGCGCGGGTGGTCATTGAAGAGTTTTTGCAAGGCGAAGAAGCCAGCTTTATTGTGATGTGTGACGGTAAAAACGTCGCTGTGATGGCCACCAGCCAAGACCACAAGCGCCTGCTGGACGGCGATAACGGCCCGAACACGGGCGGCATGGGTGCCTATTCACCCGCGCCCGTCGTGACGCCTGAAGTCCACGCACTAGCCATGCGCGAGATTATTTTGCCGACCATCAAAGGTATGGAAAAAGACGGCATCACCTTTACGGGCTTTTTGTACGCAGGACTGATGATTGACGCGCAAGGCAAGCCTAAAACACTGGAATTCAATTGCCGCATGGGCGACCCGGAGACCCAGCCCATCATGATGCGGCTGAAAACTGACTTGGTTGATGTGATGTTGGCCGCTACATCTGGTGCGCTAGACACGATCGAACTGGAGTGGGATTACCGCCCAGCACTTGGTGTGGTGATGGCTTCGTACGGCTACCCTTTGCAGCCGCGCAAGGGCGACGTGATCACAGGTCTGCCTGACGAGGCGAATGACTGTATGGTGTTCCATGCAGGCACGGCCCGCCAAGTCAATGAAAGCCTTGAAACTTTCACGTCTGGCGGCCGTGTTTTGTGCGTTACCGCCTTGGGCAGCACGGTAAAAGCGGCACAGCAACGGGCTTACGAAGTGGCGCAGAGCATTTCATTTGACGGTTCGCAGATGCGTAAAGATATTGGTTATAGGGCAATCAAACCATGACGGAGCAATCCACCCCGTCTGTCGATGTGCCTGGCGTGCGCAATTTTTTAGTCGGCTTGCAAACACGCATCACCAGCGCTTTGGCGCAACTTGATGGCAACAGTTTTGCCGCTGACCACTGGCAAAAAGCCCCCGGTGAACTGCTGCAAGGCAACGGCTGCACGCAAATACTAGAAGGCGGCAAAGTGTTTGAGCGTGCAGGTTGCGGCTTTTCGCATGTGCGCGGGCCCAAGCTGCCGCCATCCGCCACGCTGCACCGGCCTGAGCTGGTGGGTGCGCCGTTTGAGGCTCTCGGGGTATCGCTGGTGTTTCACCCGCGCAACCCGTTTGTGCCTACGGTGCATATGAATGTACGCATGCTGGCTGCCACGCCCGTTGATGGGAGTCCGGTCGTGTGCTGGTTTGGCGGCGGCATGGACTTGACGCCTTACTATGCTTTTGAAGAAGATGCTGTGCATTTTCATCAAACCTGCAAAGACGCGTTGACCCCGTTCGGTGATGACAAATACCCGCGCTTTAAAAAGTGGTGCGACGAGTATTTTTATTTGAAACACCGTGATGAGCAACGCGGCATTGGTGGCGTATTTTTCGATGATTTTCAGGAATTGGGTCCGAAACAGAGCTTTGCCATGATGCAAAGCGTGGGGGATGGTTTGCTTAAAGCCTACCTGCCCATCGCTGAAAAGCGCAAAGATACCCCGTATGGCGAGCGCGAACGGGAGTTTCAGCTCTACCGGCGTGGCAGATATGTTGAATTTAATCTGGTCTGGGACAGGGGCACGCACTTTGGTTTGCAGTCCGGTGGCCGCACCGAATCCATCTTGATGAGTATGCCGCCGCTGGCGAGCTGGTCGTATCAGCGAGGGCTTGAGCCCGGATCGCATGAAGAGCGCCTGACCAAAGAATTTTTACCTCGCCGGGACTGGCTTTGAGTCAGAGGAAAATTGGCGTCTTTGGCGGCGCCTTTGACCCGCCGCATAATGCACACCTGGCGTTGGCGCAAACTGCGCTGACCGAGCTTGCGCTGGACGTGCTGCACGTCACCCCCACAGGGCAAGCCTGGCACAAGGCACGCACCCTCAGCCCCGCCGACCACCGTCTGGCCATGACCCGTTTGGCGTTTCAGGACATGCCGCGCGTGGTGGTCGAGGACCGTGAAATCAAACGCGCCGGACCGACTTTCACGATTGACACCTTACAGGCCGTGCAAGCTGAAAACCCCGGTGCGCAGCTCTATCTGCTGATGGGTGGTGACCAATTTGCTGCTTTTAAGCAGTGGCATGAGTGGCGGGAGATCATGAAAATAGCTATAATATGTATAGCTTCTCGCGCCCGGTTTGACTGGGCTGAAGGTCAATTCGAAGCCCTAAAAATGCTGCAAAACAGTATTCAGCTGCTTTACATGCCGCCAATGGCTGTGAGCGCAACACAAATCCGTCAACTGTTGGCTGATGGATTAGGCGAAAATCAGGCCATTGCTGACTTGCTGCCCAACCCGGTGGCAAGCTATATTGCACAACATCGGCTTTACAAAGCTTTTAATCTTTAATCACTGAAAACACCGCATGACCACATCACCCGTCAAAACCTCTGCAGCGCTTGAGAAAAAAGACGTTCAAAAGCTCCAGCGTGCCATCATTGACGGGCTGGAAGACGTCAAGGCGCAAGACATTGTGGTGTTTGACACCGAGCACATCACCTCGCTGTTTGAGCGGGTCATCATTGCCTCAGGCACATCCAACCGCCAAACCAAGGCACTGGCCGCCAGTGTGCGAGATGCGGTGCGGGACGCAGGTTTTAGCAAACCACGCATTGAAGGTGAAGAAAACGGCGAATGGATCATTGTCGATTGTGGTGCAGCTGTTGCGCACATCATGCAACCCACCATTCGCGCCTACTACCACCTCGAAGAGCTGTGGGGCGACAAGCCCATCAAACTCAAACTGGGCGCGCCTGCGCCGCTGGTGAAAGCTGCCAAGCTTACAGCTCTGCCCGAGCCTGTGGTGAAAGCCAAGCCGGGCAAAAAAGTAGCGGCTAAAAAGGCAGGGAAATCTGCCGGTAAACCTGTAGTTAAAGCACCAGTGCGTATCCCCACTACCACGGTCGACTCCAGCTACGTCGGTCGGATTGGCAAAACCAACGACTGGACGGCCAAGCGCAATGCCACCGAGACCGCAGCAGAGCCAGTGGCTAAAGCACGAAAACCAGCGCTAAAGACGCCTATCGTTAAAGTTCCTGTGGCCAAGAAGGTTGCGGCTAAAAAAGTGATTGCTAAAACTGCTGCAAAAAAAGTAGCACCCAAGAAATCAGCGCCCCGCAGCAAATGAGGCTGACGATAGTCGCCGTCGGGCTAAAAGTGCCTGACTGGGCGCAAACCGCCTACGACGACTACGCCAAACGCTTTCCGCCAGAAATAAAGCTTGAGCTGAAAGCGGTCAAAACCGAGCCGCGCGCCTCTAAAACACTGGACACCTTGTTGCTGGCGGAAAAGTCACGCATTGAAGCGGCTATTTCGCGCGGCACGCACATTGTGGCACTGGACGAGCGCGGCACCCATGTGACCACGCTTGCACTGGCCGGGCGGCTCAAAGCCTGGCAACTGTCCGGTGATGACGTAGCGATTGTGATTGGCGGTCCTGATGGGCTGGAGCCGGGTTTTAAACAAGCTGCCCATGAACGCTTGCGTTTGTCAGACCTGACACTGCCGCATGCGATGGTACGGGTGCTGCTGATTGAGCAGTTATACCGAGCTTGGAGCATTACCATCAACCATCCATACCATAGGGAATGATATGGCCCCCACGCTTTTGGCTTCGCCACGCTTCCAAAACACGTCGAGTACTACGTTGCACCTTGCAGGCC
>JBBAPP010000023.1:14698-20956 GCA_040400775.1 Polaromonas sp.
TTGGCTTCGCCACGCTTCCAAAACACGTCGAGTACTACGTTGCACCTTGCAGGCCTCGAAGGGGCATTTTTTAGGGGCGGCTCGTCAAAAAAATGATACCAAGCTTTGTCTACCTTGCCTCCCAAAGCCCACGCCGCAGGCAGCTGCTCGAACAACTCGGCGTGCGCTACGAACTGTTGTTGCCCGATGACAGCGAAGACGCAGAGGCGCTTGAAGCGGTGCTTAAAAACGAAGCCCCCACCACTTATGTTACGCGCGTCACCCATCTCAAACTCGATGCGGCCGTTGCCCGCTTGAAGCGCAGGCAACTCAAACTTGCACCTATCCTTTGCTCGGACACCAGCGTTGCACTGGGTCGCATCATTTACGGCAAACCTGAAGACGCAGCAGATGCAAAGCGTATGTTGAGCGAGCTGTCTGACCACACCCATCGTGTCCTGACAGCTGTAGCCGTCCAGTCAGGGCGTAAACGCTTTGCTGCGCTGAGCACCTCAAAGGTAAGCTTTGAGCCCATGACCAGCAAGCAAATTAGCGCCTATGTGGCCACGGGCGAGCCTATGGGTAAAGCCGGCGCGTACGCTGTGCAGGGCAGGGCTGCCCTGCACATCACCCGGATTGACGGCAGTTACAGTGGCATCATGGGCTTGCCGATTCGTGAAACTGCTTTGCTGCTTACCGCTGCTGGCATCAAACTTTAAACTAAAGGCCATGCAACAAGACATCCTCATCAACTGGTCACCTCAGGAAACCCGTGTGGCCGTCATTGAGCACGGCGCGCTGCAAGAACTCCAGGTTGAACGATCGCTGGAGCGTGGCCTGGTCGGCAATGTGTACTTGGGCAAAGTTGCGCGCGTGCTGCCAGGCATGCAATCGGCGTTTATTGATATTGGCTTGGACAAAGCCGCGTTTTTGCACGTCGGCGATTTGATGAGCAGCATCAACAACCGCCACGCCGATGCAGATTTGCCAGCCAGCGCCGCGCAGCCGATTGAAAAGCAATTGTTTGAAGGCCAAGCCGTGATGGTCCAGGTACTGAAAGATCCGATGGGCACCAAGGGTGCAAGGTTGACGGCGCAAATCAGCATTGCCGGTCGTCTGCTGGTGTTTCTGCCACAAGACAACCATGTCGGTGTGTCGCAAAAAATACCGCCTAAGCAGCGCGAAGAGTTGCGCCAACGGGTTTTAGCCCTGGCAGGCGAAGCAGGCGGGGGATTTATTTTGCGTACCAATGGCGAAGATGCGTTGGACGCAGAGCTTGCAGAAGACATTGCGTACTTGCGTAAAACCTGGACGCGCATCAAAGACGCATCGATGCGCTTGCCACCCGCATCAGTGCTGCATCAAGACTTGAACCTGCTACAACGCGTGCTGCGTGATGTGGTGGTTGAGGCAACACAAACCATTCGCATTGACTCCAACGAACAGTTTGAAAGCCTTAAAACTTTTGCGCGAGAGTTTATGCCAGCTACGCTGCAAAAACTGCAACACTACGCTGGTGAAAGGCCGATATTTGACCTGTTCAATATTGATGAAGATATCGCCAAAGCGCTGGGCCGCCGGGTTGACTTGAAGTCAGGCGGCTACCTCATCATTGACCAGACCGAGGCACTGACGACGGTGGACGTAAACACCGGCGGCTTTGTTGGCGCCCGTAATTTTGACGATACGATTTTCAAGACCAATCTGGAGGCCTCGCAAGCCATTGCCCGTCAACTCCGTTTGCGTAATCTGGGGGGCATTGTGATCGTCGACTTCATCGATATGGTGAAAGAAAACCACCGCGATGCGGTGCTGGCAGAATTTCAAAAACAGCTGGTACGTGACCGGATAAAAACCACGGTCAATGGCTTTTCAACGCTGGGCTTGCTGGAGATGACACGCAAAAGGACCCGTGAATCGCTGGCGCACCAACTGTGTGAGCCGTGCAGTGCCTGCGCCGGAAAAGGCGTTGTCAAAACGGCGCGCAGTGTCACGTACGACATTCTGCGTGAAATATTGCGGGAAGCGCGGCAGTTCAATCCGAGGGAATTCCGGGTCGTGGCATCGCCCAAAGTGATTGAGCTTTTTCTCGACGAAGAAAGCCAGCACCTGGCGGGTCTGAGTGACTTTATTGGCAAGCCTATTTCTTTGCACGCCGAATCAGCCATGGCGCAAGAGCAATACGATATTGTTTTAATCTAAACCACTGTTCTAGCCATGTCATCGCAGACCATTCCTATTCTGATGTATCACCAGATTGATACCGAGCCAAGCAAGGGCTCGCCAATGCGTGGTCTGGTGGTGTCGCCCAAAACTTTTTCAAGGCAAATGGCTGCGTTGAAATTACTCGGCTATCAAGGTAAGTCGATGGGGGATCTGCTGCCGTATTTAAACGGGGAAAAACACGGCAAGGTATTTGGCATTACTTTTGATGATGGCTACGAAAACAACCTGTGCTGTGCTTTACCTATTTTGAAGCGACACGGCTTTACTTCGACCTGCTACATCGTAGCCAATCAGGTCGGTAAAACCAACAGCTGGGACTTGGAGCGCGGGGTCATACAAGTGCCTTTGATGAATACCCAAGATCTGCAAGCCTGGGTTGATGCGGGCCAGGAAATAGGCTCTCACAGCCTGAACCACGCCAACCTTGAGGCAATGGCTGAGGCAGAGCAGGCAATTGAAATCGGTCAATCAAAAACGCAACTGGAAGCACTGGTTGTGCAAAAAGGTGGTGTAAAGCATTTTTGTTACCCCTATGGTGGCTTGAACAAAACAGCTGTAAAAAACGTCAAGGCTGCAGGCTACCTGACCGCCACCACAACGGTGCGGGGTCGGGTTATTGCCGGGCAATCAGATGACTTGCTGTTGCCCCGCGTGCTGGTCAGCCGTACAACAACGTGGCTGCAATTGCTGCTGAAATGCCTGAGCCGTTATGAGGACAAGCGAGCGGTCAATCACCCGCGTGAGGTGTACGCAGCATGAAGATCCGATTAGCCATCGTGACCCGCAATTTTTCAAAAATTGGTGGGGGTGCAGAAAGCCTGGCAGTCTCGCTGGCCACGTCGATGCTGGGCGAATGTGACATCACGGTGGTGTCTCAGGGGTTTGACCAATCGCCAGCTTATTTCAAACACATTCAGGTTGCTAAACTGCCGTTTGGCTCGCGCTGGATCAACCAGCTCTGGTTTAGCTGGCATACCAAACGCCTCACACGCGCAGGTTTTGATGTCGTTCACTCTTATGAAAATGTGACCCATGGTGACGTACAAACCGTCAGTGTTAAAACGGTTCACGCCAGCTTGATGCAGCGCGGCATGCGCAAAGTGCGGATTGCGTTGAGCCCCAGGTTGTTAGCCTATTTATGGCTTGAAAAAAAGCGTTTATGCAGCCATGGGCACCACTGTGTTTTTGTGTCGCAGTTTGTGCATGACGAAACCTTGCAAATCATGCCCAATATGCCACCTGCCAGCGTCATTGCGCCGGGTGTTGACATACCTGAGAGGGCTCCAACGTCAGTAGAAAAAATGGCTGCACGCAACCGTTTTGGCCTCAACCCTGACATCATGACGGTTGGCTTTGTGGGCCACGATTTCAAAAAGAAAGGCTTGGACACCTTGCTCAAAGGTGTAGCTCTATTACCTTTTGATGTGCAAATTGCGGTGTTTGGCAGCACGGCGCAGGCAGATCGCTACACCGACCTTGTCAAAGCGCTGGGCGCTGGCAAGTCCTGCCGGTTCATGGGCGTTGTCAGTGACATGCCGACAGCGTATGCGGCGATGGACTGCCTGGCGCACCCGACGACGCAAGACGTGTTTCCCTTGGTGCTGCTAGAGGCGATGGCCAAGCATGTGCCGGTGGTGACGACCAACGAGCCCTACAACAATATGGGTAGTTTGCTGGTCAATCACCAAGACGCTATTTTGCTGTCTGACCCTGACGATACGCAGGGTATGGCTGCTGCTCTTAGCCAGATTTGGTTGGATGCAGACGCCAGACTTAGCTTGGCAAGCAACGGGTTTTTATTCGCTAAAAAGTACAGCTGGGAAGTGGCCAAAGCCAAGTATTACGCGATTTATCAGCGTGTAGCCAAAAGATCAGTGCCAGCGTAATTGGCGAACTGCTTGCTTATGTAGTCTTCAACGCGGATGAAGTCACCGGTCCAAAATTCGCGCAGACGGGTGTTGTCAGCGCGTGAATACTCCGCCTCTTGCGTCAACCCGCGCTGAACCACCAATTGGGGAAACTGCGCAGCAACCATCTCGACCAGTGTTGATATTTTGGTTGCTATACCTGTCCCAATGTTCAAGTGCGTGTGGGCAATGTTGGTGGCTGTTAAATTCAGCACCACTGAAGCGACATCCGCCACATGAATGAAGTCGCGTTGCATGCGCCCATCGTTATTCAGTGTGAACGGCGTGTTAGTCTGCAACGCCCGTTTTAATTTTGAAAATATCGAAAACCGGTCATCACCTCCGTAGCTGTTGAAAATGCGCAGGATTTGATATTCGATACGGTTAGCACTGCAAAACTCGGCCACCAGTTTTTCGTTCAAGTGTTTTGAAATGCCATTGATCGTGATCGGACAGCACAAACTATCTTCAGCAGTTCGCATGTCTTCACCATAAACTGCGCAACTGCTAAGAAACACCAGCCTTTTAACCCGCTGCTGGCGCGCTGCTTCAAGCAGTGTGGCGGTCGACATGATGTTGGAGTCCAGCAGGCGGCTTGGCGCTACGCTGGCGGATGTACGCAGGTCGCTGGCGGCGTGAACGACAACATCGCAAGATGCCAGCTTTTCATGGATGCGTGCCCAGTCGTCGCGGCCAACAGGGAGCACACGGACATCATTTTTGGCCTCTGTTTGTCGGCGAAATTCGGAGCCAAAGTTACCTTCAGCGCCAGTCAGCAAAATATTCATGGCTTGTTTTTGGCAGGTTTAATCAGCATTCAAACCAAGCCTGTAAAGATGCGCATAAGCCCCATTTTGCGCCAGCAGTTGCTGATGTGAGCCAGTTTCAATAATCCGGCCCGCATTCATCATGATAATACGGTCAGCATGCTGCACGGTCGACAAGCGATGGGCAATGATCAAAGAAGTTCTGTTCTGCATCAATCGTTTGATCGCCTCTTGCACCGCTTGCTCTGATTGGAAGTCCAGCGCAGATGTAGCCTCGTCCAAAATCAAAATCGGAGCGTCCTTGTAAAGGGCCCTGGCTATCGCCAGGCGTTGGCGTTGGCCACCCGACAGCTGCATGGCGTTATGCCCCAGCACGGTGTCCATGCCTTGCGGCAGCTCCGCAATCAGCTGCCCCAGGTTAGCCGCCTCAAGGCATTGCATGGCTCTGATTGTGTCTTGCTGTTGACCCAGTGTGACGTTTTGTGCAATCGAGCTGTTGAGCATAACCACGTGCTGGCTAACGACTGCAAATTGTCCACGCAGGCTGGCCAGATTCCATTGGCGGATGTCATGGCCATCAAGAGAAATAAAGCCTGACGTCAGATGAACAAAGCGTGGGAGTAAGTTTGCCAGGGTGGTTTTACCCGAACCCGAAGCGCCTACCAAGGCGATGGTTTCACCAGCTGCGATAGATAAATTCAAACCGTCCAGCGCAGGGCCAGCCCCTTCTTTGTAGACAACTCCCACGTTGGCAAATTCAAGAGCACCAGAGGCTCTGTCCTGTGTATAGGTGCCGCCAGTTTCGTCATCTGTCAATTCCATCAACGCCAGCCCGCGCTCCAGTGCTGCCAGCCCGCGAGTGATGGGTGTGGCACCGTCTGAAAGGCCTTTGATGGGAGCAATTAGCAGCAGCATCGCTGTGACGAAAGCGACGAAGCCGCCCACCGTGGTAGTGTTTTCAGAACCTTGAAGCAAAGCGATTGAAATCACCGCTGACAGAGCAATCGCCGCGAGGATCTGATTGATGGCGCTCATGCTGGCAAAGGCGACCGTAGACTTCATGGACAAACGGCGCAGGGAATGGCTCAAGGCATCAAACCTGGCGGCTTGGTTGGCTTGCGCGTTGTGCAGGCGAATGTCGCGGTGAGCCAACACGTTTTCTTCCACTACATAAGCCAGATTGTCCGTGGCTGTCTGGCTTTCTTTGGTCAAGCGATAGAACCTTTTAGACAATAGTTGTATGACAAGAGCAACCGCAGGAAACAGCAATGACACTACCAACATCAGCTTCCAGTTCAAAAAAATCAGGTAAGCTACCAGCGCCAACAACGTTAGAACATCGCGCGCCAGCTTCATCAGTGCACTGTTAAGAATGGTTG
>JBBAPP010000024.1:0-10358 GCA_040400775.1 Polaromonas sp.
TTTGCAGCTTGATACAGGCCAGCGGCAAGCGACAGTTTTCCGCTGGAAACTTTGGCGCTATTGCGTCTTGAAGTTGTTTGGCCGAAAAATCAAGCGTGATCTTGCCATCTGAAAAGCCGCAGGCTGCAAGCAAGCTGGCCAAAAAAATAAGCAGAAAGCTTTGGCTGATGTGGTGGCGTGTCATTGCTAAAGTATGAACTATTCGCTTCATCAATGGCTGATGCGGATCCCGGTGGTTGCATCAAAGTGATGCATTCTGTCAGCACGCGGGTGCAAGCCAATGGTTTGACCCAAGGTGGGGGCTGGGCTAGCCTCGTCAGTGCGCACTACCAGTGGCTCGTCACCCAGGCGGCAGTACAGCAGGCGCTCAGCACCCAGCATTTCTGCCGATTCAACCACCGCTTGCCAGCCGCCTGTGCCGATGCCCAGGTGCTCAGGCCGAATACCCAGAATATGGCCCGCCTTGGTACCTTGCGCGTGTTTCAAAAGGTTCATCGGCGGCGAACCAATAAAGCTGGCAACAAAGGTGGTGGCAGGGCGGTGATAGACCTCTTCAGGCGTGCCAAATTGCTCCATGCGGCCGGCGTTCATCACCATCATGCGTTGCGCCAAGGTCATGGCTTCAACTTGGTCGTGGGTGACAAACAGCGAGGTGATACTGAGCTCGCGATGCAGTTTTTGAATCTCCAGCCGGGTTTGCACGCGCAGCTTGGCGTCCAGGTTGCTCAGCGGCTCATCAAACAAAAACACCTGCGGCTGGCGCACGATGGCGCGGCCCATCGCCACGCGCTGGCGCTGGCCGCCTGAGAGTTCGCGCGGCTTACGATCTAAAAATTCGCCCAACTCCAAGATGCCTGCTGCTTTGGCCACGCGCTGCTTAATTTCTTCGACCGGGACTTTTTTAATTTTCAGGCCATAAGCCATGTTGTCGAACACGCTCATGTGCGGGTACAGCGCATAGTTTTGAAACACCATGGCAATATCGCGCTCGGCAGGCTCCAGTTTGTTGACAACACGCGCGCCAATGCTGATCTCACCGCCGCTGATGTCTTCCAGACCCGCCACCATGCGCAAGAGCGTTGACTTGCCGCAACCCGATGGTCCGACGATGACGATAAATTCGTGGTCAGCGACGGCGGCTGTCACCCCGTGAATGACCTGCAGCTCTTTTGCGCCGTTACCGTAGCTTTTGGTGACGTTGTTTAGTGAAATAGAAGCCATAAAGTTATTCGAGTGGTTTAATTCAAGCGGACATCGTGGAACCGGCTTTGCCGGGCTACAGGTGTCGCCCCCTTAAGGGGGAGGCGCCACAGGCGCTTCGGGGGTGTTTCATTTTTCAGTATCTACCAGGCCTTTAACAAACCATTTTTGCATCAGTATCACCACCAGTGCAGGCGGCAGCATGGCCAAAATGGCGGTCGCCATCACCACGTTCCATTCGGTGTAGGCCTCACCCGCAATCAGGCGTTTGATGCCCAGCACTACGGGGTACATGTTTTCATTGGTGGTGACGAGCAGCGGCCACAGGTACTGGTTCCAACCATAAATAAACTGAATCACAAACAGCGCGGCAATCGATGTTTTTGACAGCGGCAGCAGCACGTCCCAAAAAAACCGCATCGGGCTGGCGCCGTCCATACGCGCGGCTTCCACCAGCTCGTCGGGTACGGTTAAAAAGAACTGCCGGAACAAAAACGTAGCGGTGGCTGAAGCGATCAGTGGAATCGTCAAACCTGCATAGCTGTTCAGCATGCCGAGGTCGGACACCACTGCATACGTCGGGCCAATACGCACTTCAACCGGTAGCATCAGCGTGATAAAAATCATCCAGAACACCAGGCCTTTGGCCGGAAAGCGAAAGTAAACAATGGCAAACGCCGAGAGCAGCGAAATAGCGATTTTTCCGACAGCGATGATCACCGCGCTGACCAGGCTGACCCACATCATGGGCAACGCCGGCGGAAAGCTGCCCCCGGCACTGTTTTCACCACCAAACAGTGCGGTACGGTAGGTTTGCAGCGCGTTCGATCCTGGAATCAAGGACAGCGGGTTGGAGGCTGCAATTTGTTCTTGGGACTGCGTCGAGGCGACAAAAGCCAGGTACAGCGGAAAGGCGACGATGGCCACGCCGAGTATCAGCACGGCGTGCGAGAAAAAGTTAGCAATCGGTCTACGCTCAATCATGTGCGGCTCGCCATGTCAGTAGTTCACTTTCTTCTCGATAAACCGGAATTGCAGTACCGTTAGCGCAATAACAATCGCCATCAGCACCACCGACTGGGCCGCCGAGCCGCCAATGTCCATCGCCTTGAAGCCATCAAAGTAAACCTTGTAAACCAAAATCGCAGTGTCTTTGCCTGGCCCGCCCTGGGTTGCGGCATCGACAATACCGAAGGTGTCGAAAAACGCATAAATTACGTTGATGACCAACAAGAAAAAAGTGGTCGGTGTCAGGAGTGGGAAAACAATCGTCCAGAAGCGGCGGGCTGGCGATGCGCCGTCAATCGCCGCAGCCTCCAGCAGTGATTTAGGAATCGATTGCAAACCCGCCAAAAAGAACAAAAAGTTGTAGGAGATCTGCTTCCACACCGCAGCCACGACGATCAGCGTCATCGCGTGGTTTGAGTTAAGCAGGTGATTCCACTCGACCCCCACTGATTGCAGCGCAAACGAGATCACTCCCATGGGTGACGAAAACATGAACACCCAGAGTACGCCAGCCACCACAGGTGCGACGGCGTAAGGCCAAATCAGCAACGTTTTATAAGTGCCCGCGCCGCGTATCACGCCGTTGGCCACGACTGCCAGCAGCAAAGCAATGGCCAGGCCGCAACCTGCGACAAGCATCGAAAAAATCGCTGTGACTTTAAAGGAATGGAGGTAAGTGTTGTCTGCCCACAAGCGTGAAAAGTTGAGCATGCCGACAAATTCGCTAGACGTGCCAAAAGCGTCTTCACGCAGCACGCTTTGGTACACCGCCTGGCTGGCCGGCCAAAAAAAGAATACCAGCACGATCAGCATCTGCGGCGCCACCAGCGCCCACGGCAGCCAGACTGATTTGAAGAGGACTCGTTTTTCCAATGCGACGTTTCTTTTTTATAGATGGTAAGCTAATTAGCTATAGATTAAATAGCTAACTACGCTTGTATTTATTGGGCTAATGCACTATTTTGCACCTGAAAAGCCTTGACAAAAGGATTTTCAGGGTTTTTTAATGCGGTTAGCCTTATTTGCCTTTGTTGGCAGCCTCGAAACGCTCCAACTGCTCGTTGCCACGTTTTACCGCGGTGTCGAGCGCTTCTTTGGCTGACTTCTTGCCGGCCCAGACTTGTTCCAGCTCTTCGTCGTTGATGGCGCGAATCTGCACAAAGTTGCCCAAGCGGATACCGCGCGACTTGTCTGTTGTTTTGCGGATCATTTGCGTCACCGACACGTCAGTACCGGGGTTTTGTTTGTAAAAACCTGATTTGTCGGTCATCTCATAGGATGCCTTGGTCAGTGGCAGATAACCCGTGCGCTGATGGCTTTTGGCAGCTTCGGCAGGTTGCGACAAGAAGGCGTAAAACTGGCCTACGCCCTTGTAGTCTTCTGCGGGCTTGCCAGACATGGCCCACAAGCTGGCACCGCCAATCACGGTGTTTTGTGGTGAACCGGGAACGTCCGGGTAGTACGGCAGTGCACCGATGCCAGACGCAAACTTGGCATTGCGTTTGATATTCCCATAAAGCGCTGACGAACCGGTGGTCATGGCGCATTCACCGGACACAAAAGTAGCGTCGGCCAGGTTGCCGCGTCCCTTGTAAACAAACAGACCCTGCTTGGACATGTTGGCCAGGTTGTCAATGTGCCGCACGTGCAGTGGCGTGTTGAAAGCCAAGCGCGTGTCCAGGCCCTTCATGCCGTTGCTTTTGGTCGCAAATTCAACGTTGTGCCAGGCTGAGAAGCTCTCCAGCTGCGTCCAGCTCACCCAGCTGGTCGTGAACGGACATTTGTGGCCACTGGTTTTGAGTTTGGCTGCTGCCAACGCCACTTCAGGCCAGGTGGTGGGGATGCTGTCAACGCCAGCCGCCTTGAGGGCGTCTTTGTTGTAGTGAAAAACGGTGGTCGAGCTGTTGAAAGGAAAGCTCAACATGTCGCCGCTGGGGGCGGTGTAGTAGCCCGCGACGGCCGGCACGTAGGCGCTGGCTTCGAATTTGATACCGGCTTTTTTCATGACGTCGGTGACCGGCACGATGGCTTGTTTGCTGGCCATCATGGTGGCCGTGCCGACTTCAAATACCTGCAAAATGTGCGGTGCATTGCCGGCGCGAAAGGCGGCGATGGCGGCTGTCATCGATTCGTCATAGCTGCCCTTGAAGGTGGGCACGACTTTGTAGTCTTTCTGGCTGGCGTTGAAGTCTTTGGCCTGGTCGTTGACCCATTCCCCCAAAGCACCACCCATGGAGTGCCACCACTGAATCTCAGTTTGTGCCTGGCTGCTCAGTGGCAGGCAGGCGGTGAGTGCAGCCAAAGCGGCTGCTGCATAGCGATAGGTCATAAAAACTCCTGATGAATCACGCGATAAAAACTGTAACTATTGGTCCGGCCCGATGATCTGTCAATTCCCGTTCGGGTCGCGCTTGTCAAAACCCTTCGACAAGCGCAGGGCGAACGGGACATAGTTCATGCGGCCAGCTCGTTAGCATATGTCTTGTTTGTGACAACACCATTTAAAGCCGCTATAAATTTTAAGCAAGCCGGGTTTGTATGGGGTTAGCCAGCGCACCTGTGGTTTATGTAGGGAAGCGTGGATTTATTCAGTGCGGTGCGTAATCACCTGGATTGGGCGGTCCACTGGGTTGGTTTTCTTGCAAATATTCCCGATATTTTCCGCAAAAACCGCCTGGTAGCCCATCCCAACCCAGGCGCCACCATTCCACGTGAATAAATCCGCGCTTCCCGAACACTGCGGTAAAATCAGAATGCGCTACGGATGCCCCCTGAACAGCCCCTTTGCCTTCCATTTTTTCACGATGAACGCACCCACCCCCTATCAAGAAGTCAACGCTTTTGCTGCGGCGGCAATGGCCGACGAGTCCCGTATTCGCGAGATTCCTTACAACTACACCTCGTTTTCAGACCGTGAAGTCGTCATTCGCCTGCTGGGAGCGCGTGCCTGGCACTTGCTGAACCAATTGCGTGGAGAGCGCCAAACTGGCCGCTCAGCCCGCATGTTGTACGAGGTGCTGGGCGATGTCTGGGTGGTCCAGCGTAATCCCTACCTGCAAGATGACATGCTGGACAACCCCAAGCGGCGCCAACAGCTGGTCGATGCCTTGCAGCACCGCTTGGCTGAGGTTGAAAAGCGCCGGACGCCGGAAGTGGATGCGCAGCGCGATGCGGCGGTGGGCGAGCTTTTGCAAGCGGCGCGCGATGCCGTCAGCCGTTTTGCGCGCTCGTTTGAAGAAATCTACGACCTGCGCCGCCTGGCTAAGCGCCGCTTAGGCAAGCTGACCGAAAAAGACAACATCAAGTTTGATGGTCTGTCGCGCGTGTCGCACGTGACCGACGCGACCGATTGGCGGGTGGAATACCCGTTTGTGGTGCTCACGCCGGATACCGAAGTCGAAATGGCTGGCTTGGTCAAAGGCTGTATTGATTTAGGGCTGACGATCGTCCCGCGCGGCGGCGGTACCGGTTATACCGGCGGCGCCATTCCCTTGACCTGGAAATCCGCTGTTATCAACACCGAAAAGCTGGAGGCCATGAGCGAGGTGGAAATGGTCGCCCTGCCGGGCTTGGACCAGCCCGTGGCAACCGTCTGGACGGAGGCGGGTGTGGTGACCCAGCGCGTCGCCGATGCAGCCGAACGCGGCGGCTTTGTCTTTGCGGTAGACCCGACATCGGCAGAAGCGTCTTGCATTGGCGGCAACATCGCCATGAATGCAGGCGGCAAAAAAGCTGTTTTATGGGGCACAGCGCTGGACAACTTGGCCAGCTGGCGCATGGTCACGCCCGATTCGCAGTGGCTGGAGGTGACCCGCATCAACCACAACCTGGGCAAGATTCATGACGCTGAACTGGCCAGTTTTGAGCTGCAGTATTTTGAAGCCGACGGTAAAACGCCGGTGCGCTCTGAGCGGCTCGACATCCCCGGTAAAAGCTTCCGCAAGGAAGGTCTGGGCAAGGATGTGACCGACAAGTTTTTAAGTGGCTTGCCCGGCATTCAAAAAGAAGGCTGTGACGGCTTGATCACCAGCGCCCGCTGGATTGTGCACCGTATGCCGGTACACACCCGCACCGTGTGTATGGAGTTTTTTGGCAACGCCAAAGACGCGGTGCCCAGCATTGTTGAAATCAAAGACTTTATGTTTGCCGAACAAAAGCGCAGCCAAGCAGCACGCTCGCCGGTACTGCTGGCGGGACTTGAACATTTGGACGACCGTTATTTGCGCGCGGTAGGCTACGCTACAAAATCAAAACGCGGCGGTCTGCCCAAGATGGTGCTGATTGGCGACATTGCGGGCGACGATGCGGATGCCGTTGCCAGGGCGACCAGCGAAGTGGTACGCATTGCCAATTCGCGCAGCGGAGAAGGTTTTATTGCCATCAGCCCAGAAGCGCGTAAAAAGTTTTGGTTAGACCGCAAAAAAACCGCCGCTATTTCGCGCCACACCAACGCCTTCAAAATCAATGAAGACGTGGTGATTCCCCTGCCACGCATGGCCGAGTACACCGACGGCATTGAACGCATCAATATTGAGCTGAGTCTGGCCAATAAAATCAAGCTTTGCGATGCGCTGGAGGCTTTTTTAAGCAAAGGCAACTTGCCGCTGGGCAAGGCTGAAGACGCCAGTGACGTGCCTTCGCCCGAGCTGCTGGAAGACCGGGTTGCGCAGGCTTTGGCCTTGCTGGCTGAAACCCGTGCGCTGTGGGCTGGTTGGCTGCAAAACCTAGACACGCTGTTTGATCAGTTGCAAGACCATTCGCTTCGGGCGAGTTGGAAAACACAGCTTAAAGCACCGCTGCAAGCGATTTTGACCGGCGGCGCGTTTTTGCCGATATTTACCGAATGCGTGGCGATCCACAAGCGCGTGCTCAAAGGGCGGGTCTGGGCTGCGCTGCATATGCATGCGGGTGACGGCAATGTACACACCAACCTGCCGGTCAACAGCGACGACTACGAGATGCTGCAAACCGCACGCCACGCGGTGGAGCGCATCATGCTGCTGGCGCGCTCGCTGGACGGTGTTATTTCTGGCGAGCACGGCATTGGCATCACCAAGCTGGAGTTTTTGACCGATGCTGAATTAAAACCATTTGCCGACTACAAGGCCAGGGTCGATCCTGAAGGCCGTTTCAACAAAGGCAAATTGCTACGAAATAAGGAGCTAATAGCGCCCGAATTCATTGGTCTAGAGGCTATAAATAGTGGTAAAAACGCTCAAAAGAACGATAACCATACGATTCCTGCCGATTTGACCAATGCTTACACGCCAAGCTTTGGCCTGATGGGTCACGAATCTTTGATCATGCAGCAGTCAGACATCGGTGCCATTGCCGACAGCGTCAAAGACTGCCTGCGCTGCGGCAAATGCAAGCCAGTCTGCGCTACCCACGTGCCACGCGCCAACTTGCTGTACAGCCCGCGCAACAAGATCTTGGCCACGTCACTTTTGGTAGAAGCGTTTTTATATGAGGAGCAAACCCGGCGCGGCATCAGCATCAAGCACTGGCAAGAGTTTGAAGACCTGGCTGACCACTGCACGCTGTGCCACAAGTGTTTGAGCCCGTGCCCAGTGGATATTGACTTTGGCGAAGTTTCGATGAACATGCGTAATCTGCTGCGCAAGATGGGTCAAAAAACCTTTCGGCCAGGCAATGCTGCGGCGATGTTGTTTTTGAACGCGACCAATCCGCAAACCATCAAGCTCATGCGCAGTGCGATGGTGGATGTCGGTTTCAAGGTTCAGCGCCTGGCCAACAACTTGTTCAAGCGCCTGGCGCGCAGGCAGACGGCAGCGCCGCCTGCCACGACGGGCAAAGCGCCACTCAAAGAACAGGTGATCCACTTCATCAATAAAAAAATGCCTGGTGGCTTGCCGAAAAAAACCGCGCGCGCCTTGCTCGACATTGAAGACAAAGACTACGTTCCCATCATCCGTAACCCGAAAGCCACCACGGCTGAAACCGAGGCGGTGTTTTACTTCCCCGGTTGCGGGTCTGAGCGCTTGTTCAGCCAGGTTGGTCTGGCCACGCAGGCCATGCTCTGGCATGCGGGTGTGCAAACCGTGTTGCCGCCGGGCTACCTGTGCTGCGGTTACCCGCAAAAAGGTAGCGGCCAGTTTGACAAGGCCGATAAAATCATTACCGACAACCGGGTGCTGTTTCACCGGGTCGCCAACACGCTGAATTACCTCGACATCAAAACCGTGGTGGTGAGCTGTGGTACCTGCTATGACCAATTGCAAGGCTACCAGTTTGACAAAATTTTCCCCGGCAGCCGGATCATTGATATTCATGAGTACTTGCTTGAAAAAGGCATCACCTTGCGGCCTGAAAATGGCGCTGGACCTGGCTACTTGTTCCACGACCCCTGCCACAGCCCGATGAAGCTGCAAGAGCCGATGAAAACCGTCAAGGCGCTGCTCGGTGACAACGTACTGAAGAACGAGCGCTGCTGCGGTGAATCCGGCACGCTGGGCGTGACGCGGCCTGATATTTCAACCCAGATTCGCTTCAGAAAAGAAGAAGAACTGCAAAAAGGAGAAGCGCAATTGCGCGCTTCGGGGGCAGTTGGTGATAAACAAAACGTCAAAATCCTCACCAGTTGCCCGAGCTGCCTGCAAGGCCTGTCACGTTACCAGGACGACATGAAAAACGGCTTGCTCGAGGCTGATTACATCGTCGTTGAAATGGCCAACCAGATGCTGGGCAAGGACTGGTTACAGACCTATGTGGATTCGGCCAATCATGGCGGTATTGAGCGGGTCTTGGTGTGACAATGGATGGGTTAGCCCTTTCGGGTTCGGTTTTGGCCTTGCCGCAGCCAGCCGAAGGTGTAGAAAAACT
This sequence comes from Polaromonas sp., assembly GCA_040400775.1. Taxonomy (GTDB): domain Bacteria; phylum Pseudomonadota; class Gammaproteobacteria; order Burkholderiales; family Burkholderiaceae_C; genus Polaromonas. The sequence continues at coordinate 9,052 of JBBAPP010000024.1, forward strand.
GGCGCACCTGGCCTAGGCCTGCAGGCTTTCAAGCGTTTGATCGCGAAACATTGGCACCCACCTGACGAACATAGAAAGAGCACACAACATGGCAGGCTTACAGCTTGATTCACCCAGCCCCACAGCGCTGACAGTACACGGCAAATCACGCTTGCTGGAGGTGGCTTTTTCAGACGGTAAGGCGTTTCGCATTGCGTTTGAACTGATGCGCGTGTATTCCCCGTCGGCAGAGGTTCAGGGCCATGGTCCTGGGCAGGAAGTGTTGCAAACCGGCAAACGTGAAGTCGGCGTGGTGGCGCTCGAATCGATTGGTAATTACGCCGTCAAGCCAGTGTTCTCGGATGGCCATGAAAGCGGCATTTTTTCCTGGGACTACCTTTACCACTTGGGCGCCAACCAAGACCAGTTGTGGAGCGACTACAACCGCAGGCTGGAGGCTGCAGGTATGTCGCGCGATGCACCCATGCTGGCAGCAGGCGGCCACAGCTGCAGCAGCCATTAGCTTATTTCTACTCCTTGACTGCTGCTACTGGTCTAGGCTGCGTTGCGCTCTGTTGGCCCAGCACGTCTTCTCGCAGATCGGAATTTATAAAGGCGTTTATTTGCCTTGTGTTGCCTATAAGTGTTGTTTTTGCGAGATAAAACAAGCCAATGCCCTGATGCGCACCAGGGTTGTCGCCATCCACCTGGCCTGTGTCCCCTAGCATACATAACCATGACATCAACGCATTTCGGTTTTCAATCTGTGGACGAGAAAGACAAGGCCAAGGCAGTGCGTGGCGTGTTTGATTCTGTCGCGCCTCAGTACGACGTGATGAACGATTTGATGTCTGCTGGCATGCACCGGGCATGGAAGGCTTACACGGTGTTGGTGGCCAACGTTAAACCAGGTCAACGGGTGCTGGATATTGCTGGCGGTACGGGCGACTTGGCGCTCGCGTTTGCTCCCAAGGTTGGCGCGACTGGCCAAGTAGTGCATACCGATATCAATGAGGCCATGCTGCGCGAAGGGCGTAACCGTTTGCTGGACGCTGGCGTTAGCTTGCCGACGCTGGCGTGTGACGCTGAGCATTTGCCGTTTGCGGATAATTATTTTGACGTCGTCAGCGTGGCTTTCGGCCTGCGCAACATGACCCACAAGGATGCTGCCTTGCTGGAGATGAACCGCGTCACTAAACCCGGAGGCAAGTTGTTGGTATTGGAGTTTTCCAAGGTAGCCAAGCCGCTGGCAAAGATTTACGATTGGTATTCGTTCAAAGTTTTACCCAAGCTCGGCAAGCTGGTAGCCAACGATGGTTCAAGTTACC
>JBBAPP010000024.1:10458-20395 GCA_040400775.1 Polaromonas sp.
TTCAAAGTTTTACCCAAGCTCGGCAAGCTGGTAGCCAACGATGGTTCAAGTTACCAGTATTTGGCAGAGTCGATTCGGATGCATCCTGACCAGGACGCACTCAAAGCCATGATGCTTAAAAGCCGTTTTGGTCATGTGGACTATCACAACCTGTCTGGCGGGGTAGTGGCGTTACATGTTGGAATCAAGTGTTGAGATTGTTTGTCTATCCCTAAATGTAAGTCTCGAATTTCTGTTTTTTATTAAGGAGACGGTATGAAAATTTGGTCTATTGTTCTTTCTGCTGCGATGGCGCTCAGCTTTGGCCTGGCTGCCAGCAGTGCCGAAGCCGCCAAGCGCATGGGTGGCGGTAAATCTGTCGGCCAGCAATCGTCTAACGTGACGAAACGCGAGGCTGCACCGGCTACGCCAGCAGCCCCCGCTGCTGGGGCTGCGGCTGCCGCTGCACCTAAAAAGCCTTGGGGTGCGATGCTCGGTGGTTTGGCTGCAGGCCTGGGCTTGGCTTGGCTGGCTTCGTCACTCGGCTTGGGTGGCGCGTTTAGCCAGATCATCATGTTTGCCTTGCTGGCACTGGTGGTAATGGTGGTGGGTGGCTTTTTGTACCGCAAATTTAAAGGCGGTGCTCAGACAGCGCCTGCCACATCACCGTTTGCCTTTCAAGGGGCTGGCAATGCTGCAACGCCCAAAAGCTATAGTCCTGAGAACGTCGGTAACGACGCATCAGCCCGTCCTTGGGAGCGCAACAGTATGGCCTTTGATGCCAATGCCCAGAATGCAGGCACAGGCTCAATGATTGGCTCTGGCCTGGCGGGCGCGCAGGCTTGGGGTGTGCCCGATGGCTTTGACGCTGATGGCTTCCTGAAGGCCTGCAAAGCCAACTTTTTGACACTGCAAGACGCTTGGGACAAGTCCGACATCAACAATCTGCGCGCCATGATGACCGACGCTATGCTCACTGAAATCAAAACCCAACTGTCCGAGCGCGAGTCACACACCGGTGACGGCGTGAACAAGACGGACGTCCAAATGCTGGATGCCAAGTTGCTTGGTATTGAAGAGTTGGCAGATGTGTACATGGCCAGCGTCGAGTTCTCCGGCATGATCCGCGAGGATGCATCCGCTGGTGCCAGCCCGTTCCGCGAGGTCTGGAACATGACCAAGCCGCGCGATGGCACAGGTGGCTGGTTGGTCGCTGGAGTTCAGGCACTGCAATAAATAATGCCTCAGCCCCTCGGGGTTAAATATTCCGTCAAAATCGGGAACGTATGAATAACACGTTCCCTTTTTCTTTTCTGGAATCTATCGCTACCCGTTTTCAGCCTCCCGCCTGGGTGGTGGATGAAACGCAACAGCGCTTGGTACTTTTTATCAACCATGTCCTGATGCAGGAAAAAGAGGCCCAAGACCGCTTGACGCGCAAAAAAGGCAGCGTGCTGCATATTCGCTGGGGCTTGTTTGCATTTGATGTGCTGATCACCCCGGCGGGTTTGCTCGATAGAGCCAGCCCTGCTGCCAAGCCTGATTTGTTGATCGTGGTGGCGGTTGATTCGCCGATGGTATTGCTCCAATCGGTCATGGCCGGCAAGCCACCCCCCGTCAAAATTGAGGGTGATGTGCAATTGGCTGCCGAGCTTGGCTGGCTGGCTGAAAACCTGCGCTGGGACTTTGAAGAAGACTTGTCTCGGATACTGGGCGATGTGCCAGCCCATGCGCTGGCAGATGCGGCCAGGCGCGGGTTGGCTGGCTTAAAGCAGTTTTTAAACACCGCCCCTGGTAGCCCCTTCAAAACTGCGGGTGATTCGGCTGCGAAAGCCGCTTCATGAGCCGGATTTTTAGAGGGACATTCATCGTTTGGACGGTGCTGCGCTTTGGTCTGGATGAGCTGGTGCTGGCCAGCTTTGAAAAGCCGTGGATCAAACTGCTCAGGCGTCTGGTGTCGGTGGGGCGTGATTTGCGTGCACCACGCGGCGAGCGCTTGCGTGAGGCGCTGGAGAGTTTGGGACCCATCTTCGTCAAGTTTGGGCAGGTCATGTCCACCCGCCGCGATTTATTACCGCCAGACATCGCAGACGAACTGGCAAGGTTGCAAGACCGTGTGCCGCCATTTGCGTCAGTGCTGGCGGTGGCGATGATTGAAAAATCGTTTGGTCGCCCACTCGACAAAATTTTTGCCAGTTTTGAGCACACACCGATTGCCAGCGCTTCGATTGCGCAGGTCCACTTTGCGGTGTTGCCCAACGGCCGGGAAGTTGCTGTCAAAGTGCTGCGGCCCAACATGAAGCCAGCGATTGAAAAAGACTTGGCGTTGATGCACATGATGGCGGGTTGGGTCGAGGCTGTGTCGGCGGATGGCAAGCGCCTCAAGCCGCGTGAAGTGGTGGCCGAGTTTGACAAGTACCTGCACGATGAGCTGGATTTGCTGCGCGAAGCCTCCAGTGGCGCGCAACTGCGCCGCAATATGGTTGGGCTTGACTTGGTCATGATTCCCGAAATGATATGGGACTATTGCATGCCCAATGTGATGGTGATGGAGCGCATGAAGGGTGTGCCGATCAGCCAAACCCAGCGTTTGCGCGATGCCGGTGTAGATATGAAAAAACTCGCCCGTGATGGCGTGATGATATTTTTCACCCAGGTGTTTCGCGATGGGTTTTTTCATGGCGATATGCACCCTGGCAATATTCAGGTCAGCCTGGAGTCGGCCACTTTCGGGCGTTTTATCTCGCTTGACTTTGGTATCGTCGGCACTTTGACAGAGATCGATAAGGAATATTTGGCACAAAACTTTAGTGCATTTTTCAGGCGTGACTACCAGCGCGTGGCTGAGCTGCACATTGAATCGGGATGGGTGCCAGCAACCACCCGGGTTGATGAGCTGGAGTCCGCCATTCGTGCGTGTTGCGAGCCCTACTTTGACAGACCGCTGAAAGAAATATCCCTTGGCCTGGTGCTGATGCGCTTGTTTCAAACCTCACGCCGTTTTCATGTCGAAATTCAGCCGCAACTGGTGTTGTTGCAAAAAACCCTGCTGAACATTGAAGGCTTGGGCCGTGAGCTGGACCCAGATTTGGACTTATGGAGCACCGCCAAGCCATTTTTAGAAAAATGGATGATTGCGCAAGTAGGCCCAGAAAAACTGCTGGCGCAGTTGAAGGTTGAAGCCCCGTCCTACGCCAAGCTGCTGCCCGCGCTGCCGCGCCTCTTGTCGCAGTACCTCAAAGAGCCGCCACATTCCAATCGGCGCGAGCTGCTCGAGCTATTGGCTGAGCAAAAACGTACCAACAAGCTGTTGCAAGGCATTATTTACGGCGGGGTTGGGTTTTTGCTGGGGCTGGTCGCCATGCAGGTGCTGCTGAAGGTCAGGCTTTTTTAACCTACCGTTTATAATCGAAGGCTTGGCTGTTCGGAGCTTCCCGAAGCACATTCACCTGAAAAATCCCCTCAAAACCATGCCAATTTACGCTTACAAATGCGAGTCCTGCGGACATGCCAAAGATGTGCTGCAAAAAATGTCGGATGTTCCGCTGGTGGATTGCCCGGCATGTGGTGCATCTGCTTTTAGAAAGCAATTGACATCGGCTGGCTTTCAACTCAAAGGTTCAGGCTGGTATGTCACTGACTTTCGCGACGGCAAAGGCGGTGGCGACAAAGCCAAAGACGCTGAAAAGGCTAAAGAATCTGACAGCTCTGCAAAAGCCGATCCGCCCGCCAGCACCGGATCAGACGCAACGACACCCGCCACCAAGCCGGTAGCTGCGGCGGCTGTGGCTGCGCCAGTCGCTGCCAGCCCAGCACCGGCACCGAAAGCCGCACCATGATTGCGGCTGTCCGTAAATGGCTTTTGGCCGGCTTATTGGTCTTGGTGCCCTTGGCCATCACGGTCTGGCTGCTGAACTGGTTCATCGCCACACTCGACCAAACCCTGCAAATCCTGCCAGGCAATTGGCACCCTGACATACTTATAGGCTTTCATATTCCTGGTTTTGGGGTCTTGCTGGCGCTGGCGATTGTGCTCCTCATTGGGGCAGTTGCGAGTAACTTTTTGGGTAAAAAACTGGTCAGCTGGTGGGACGCACTGCTCAGCCGTATCCCTATCGTTCGCTCCATTTATTCCAGTGTCAAGCAAGTTTCTGACACGCTTTTTTCTGAGAACGGCAACGCTTTTCGCAAAGCTTTATTGCTGCAATGGCCGCGTGAAGGCGTCTGGACGATTGGCTTTCAAACCGGCTCGCCTGGTGGTGATGTGGTGAACCATTTGCCTGGTGACTATTTAAGCGTTTACGTGCCAACCACGCCCAACCCCACTGGTGGCTACTTCGTCATGCTCAAGCGCGAAGACTGCATCGAACTCAAAATGAGCGTTGATGAAGCCTTGACTTACGTGATCTCCATGGGCGTTGTCGTACCCGGCAGTGCTGCTACCTACAAACCAAAATAAGCCTTTACCCATGTCCTCACAGATCAGCTCCAACATGCGCTCCAACTATTGCGGTCTGGTGACCGAGGCCTTGCTCGGTCAACCTGTTTCTTTATGCGGCTGGGTGAACCGCAGGCGTGACCACGGCGGCGTGATTTTTGTTGATGTGCGCGACCGCGAAGGCTATGTACAAGTGGTCTGTGACCCGGACCGTGCCGACATGTTCAGCACTGCTGAAGGTGTGCGCAACGAGTTTTGTATTCAGGTCAAAGGGATCGTGCGCGCCCGCCCTGATGGCACTGTCAATGCGGGTTTAAAAAGTGGCATGGTTGAAGTCTTGTGCCACGAGATGACGGTCTTGAACCCCAGCGTCACGCCGCCTTTTCAGTTGGACGACGACAACCTGTCAGAGACCACCCGCCTGACGCACCGCGTGCTAGATTTGCGTCGCCCCTACATGCAAAACAACCTGATGCTGCGCTACCGCGTGGCGATGGAAACGCGCAAATTTTTAGATGCGAATGGTTTTATCGACATTGAAACGCCGATGTTGACCAAAAGCACGCCCGAAGGCGCACGCGATTATCTGGTACCCAGCCGCGTCAATGAAGGTATGTTTTTTGCGCTGCCGCAAAGCCCGCAGCTGTTCAAGCAGCTGCTGATGGTGGCCGGCTTTGACCGCTACTACCAGATCACCAAATGCTTTCGCGACGAAGACCTGCGTGCTGACCGTCAGCCTGAATTTACGCAAATTGATATTGAAACCTCTTTCATGGGCGAGCAGGACATCCGCGACCTGTTTCAGGGCATGATCAGCAACATTTTTAAAACCGTGCTGAATACCGATCTGGGTGAATTCCCCGTCATGGCCTATGCCGATGCGATGTATCGCTTCGGTTCAGACAAGCCTGATTTGCGTGTCAGCATGGAGTTCACGGAGCTGACCGACGTGATGGCAGATGTCGACTTCAAAGTCTTCAGCGTGCCAGCCACCACACCTGGTGGCCGCGTAGTAGCCTTGCGCGTGGCGGGTGGAGCAGAAATGCCGCGTAGCGAGATTGATGCCTACACCGAGTTCGTGAAAATTTACGGCGCCAAGGGTTTGGCCTGGATCAAGGTCAACGACATTGCCAAAGGCAAGGAAGGCTTGCAAAGCCCGATCGTGAAAAATATTCACGATGTCGCCATAGCCGAAATCCTAAAGCGTACCGGCGCGGCCAACGGCGACTTGTTGTTTTTTGGTGCAGACAAGGCCAAAATTGTGAACGACAGCATCGGTGCTCTGCGCCTGAAAGTCGGCTTAAGTGCGTTGGGTAAAAAGCTGGGTCTTTTTACAGCTGGCTGGAAACCACTCTGGGTCGTCGACTTCCCGATGTTTGAACATGACGAAGCCAACCAGCGCTGGAGCGCGGTGCACCACCCATTTACCGCGCCCAAAGATGGCCACGAAGACTGGATGGACACCGACCCCGGCAAATGCATTGCCAAGGCCTACGACATGGTGCTCAATGGTTGGGAGTTGGGCGGTGGCTCAGTGCGTATCCACCAGGCGGATGTGCAAAGCAAGGTATTTGACGCCCTCAAAATTGGCCCTGAAGAAGCGCAAGAAAAGTTTGGCTTTTTGCTCGATGCCTTGCAATACGGCGCACCACCGCACGGCGGTCTGGCCTTTGGCCTGGACCGCATCGTCACCATGATGACCGGCGCAGAGTCCATTCGCGACGTGATCGCCTTCCCGAAAACCCAACGCGCCCAGTGCCTGCTGACACATGCGCCCAGCCCGGTGGACGAGAAACAGCTCAAGGAATTGCATATCCGGTTGCGGGCACCAGCAGCGGCTTAATTTTTAGCGCTGAAGGCTGGTCATCGCTGGTCATGGACAGGTAGCACGTAGCCATGCAAAACTTCAAAATACCTGAATCCGTTCTGGTCGTCATCCACACGCTGGCGTGTGAGGTTTTGTTGATCGAGCGCGCCGACCACCCCGGCTTTTGGCAAAGTGTGACAGGCTCTAAGGACTTTTTAACCGATTCCCTGGTCGATACCGCAGTTCGTGAAGTGTTTGAGGAAACTGGTATTCAGGCAGATGCCAATCGTTTCGTGAACTGGGGGGTGTCAAACGTTTACGACATTTACCCCGCTTGGCAGCATCGCTATGCGCCTGGCGTTGTCCGCAACACGGAACATGTGTTCAGTGTGTGCGTACCCGCTGGGACACCGATTGTGTTGAGCCCAAAAGAACACACCGCCTTTCAATGGCTAGCTTACCGCGCCGCGGCCGATGCTTGCTATTCACCCTCCAATGCAGAGGCGATATTGATGTTGCCGCGTTTTTTGGCGTAACCTCGGTGCATGAAATTAAGCCGTCAGTCCGATAAAAGTACCTGGCATGTGGCTGAAAATCTACGTCTGTTTCAGGGCGGCCGTACTTACTTCCCTGCGTTGATTGAGGCGATTGACGGGGCCGCCGCCTGGGTACAGATGGAAACCTATCTGTTTGATGTTTTCGGTGCCGGTGCCGACGTGGCCGAGGCGCTGGTACGCGCCGCCAAGCGTGGGGTGACTGTGCAAGTGCTGGTCGATGGTATTGGTACCCACCCGTTGCCGCCTGCATGGCAAGAAAAAATGCGTAGCGCGGGTGTGCAGTGGTGCGTCTATTCGCCACTTGCATCGGGATGGTCTATTTTCAAACCACTGAGCTGGTTCAGGTTGCACCGCAAACTGTGTGTGGTGGACCAAAACATCATGTTTTGTGGTGGTATCAATGTGCTGGATGATTTTCATGATCCCAACCACGGGACATTGACCGAGCCGCGCTTTGACTTTGCCATCTCTGCGACTGGTCCACTGGCTATGGATACCGCTGAAGCGGTCACGCTGCTGTGGTGGCGCGTGCAAGCTGGTTACAGCGCGCGCCAGCGTCATTTAAGTGCCGCTTGGGACGCGTTCAAGGCCGCAGGTTACGGCGGCTGGACCAGCGCTGCAAGGGTCTTAGTTGCGCCGCGCCAAAAGCTAAGCTCTTTGCCGGCGGTCCACGCGGCGCTGGTACTGCGTGACAACTTACGTAATCGCAGCAGCATTGAAAAAAGCTATCTCAAAGCCATTGGCCATGCAAGGCATGACATCATGATCGCCAATGCTTATTTTTTGCCTGGCGGCAAGTTGCGCCGGGCGCTGATTGGCGCGGCGCGACGTGGCGTCAAAGTGACTGTGCTGCTGCAGGGCAGGTATGAATACTTTATGCAATACCACGCGTCTAGGCCGGTGTTTGATGCGCTGCTCAAAGAAGGCGTTGAAATCCATGCCTATGCAAAAAGTTTTTTGCATGCCAAGGTTGCGGTGATTGATGGTCACTGGGCAACCGTGGGCTCGTCAAATTTAGACCCGTTGAGCTTGTTGCTCGCGCGCGAGGCTAACGTGGTGATTGAAGGTGCAGCCTTTGCGAACGAGCTACGCGAATGTTTGCTCCATGCGCTGGCTTTGCAAGATGGCCGAATTGACCAAACAGCACACCGCCAGCGGCCTGTGATCAAGCGCTTTCTGGACTGGTTTGCCTACGCCGTGGTGCGGGTTTTGCTGTGGGTGACTGGCAAGCGTTATTGACTCTAGACCATGCAGGATCTGATTGTTCAACGCCCTGAGGGCCTGTACTGCCCGCCAGGTGATTTTTATATCGACCCGTGGCGAGCTGTCGAGCGTGCCGTCATCACCCACGCCCATGCCGACCATGCCCGCACGGGCCATGGCCACTATTTGGCTGCAGCGCCTGCTGAAGGCGTTCTGCGCGCCCGGCTCGGGCAGGGTATTGCGCTGCAAAGCGTATCTTATGGTGAAGTCGTTAGCCACAACGGCGTGACTGTGTCGCTACACCCCGCAGGCCATGTCCTGGGCTCTGCGCAAGTGCGCTTGCAGCACGCTGGCCAGACCTGGGTGGCCAGTGGTGACTATAAAGTTGCGCCCGATGCGACGTGTGCGCCGTTTGAGGCGGTGCGTTGTGATGTGTTCATCACCGAGTCAACTTTCGGCTTGCCGATATACCGTTGGCGGCCTGATGCAGAAGTGTTTGCCGAGATCAACGCCTGGTGGGCGGCGAACGCGGCAGTGGGGCGAGCCAGTGTGTTGATGTGCTACAGCTTTGGCAAGGCACAGCGGATTTTGAGCGGTGTTGATGCATCGATCGCCCCCATCGTTGTGCACAGCGCGATTCAAACACTCAATACGGCTTACCGCGATGCAGGTGTCAACTTGCCTGAAACTAAACTGGTCAGTGAGGTGCTGGATGCGGCAGACTTTAAACGGGCGCTGGTACTTTGCCCACCCAGTGCCGCAGCTGGGCCATGGGTGAAGCGCTTCGGTGACTTCAGCGATGCCTTTGCCAGCGGCTGGATGCAGCTGCGCGGCGCGCGGCGCAGGGGCAGTTATGACAAAGGTTTTGTGCTCAGTGACCACGCCGATTGGCCGGGGCTGATGGGTGCGATTGCTGCAACTGGGGCCAACCGTGTCATCGTCACGCATGGCAGTGTTCCTGTGATGGTGCGGTATTTGACGGAACAGGGTTTGCAAGCTGCGTCATTTCAGACCGAGTACGGCGACGACGCAGCCGAAGAAAAGCTTGCAGCATGAAGCACTTTGCAGCGCTTTTTACCGAGCTAGACAGCACCACCTCGACCAACGCCAAAGTGGCGGCACTGCAGCAGTACTTTCAGATTGCAAGCCCAGCAGATGCTGCTTGGGCGGTGTATTTTTTGTCTGGTGGCAAACCCCGACAAGTGGTTAAAACGGCCCTGCTGCGGGCGCTGGCGTGTGAAGCCGCAGGCATTGAAGACTGGCTATTTGACGAATGCTACCAAAGCGTAGGTGACTTGGCCGAAACCATTGCCTATGTGCTGCCCTTGGAATTTGAAGCGTCTGACGTGGGCCTGGCCGTTTGGATGGAAGAACGCTTGTTGCCTCTGCGTGGCATGGCTCAAGAAGAGATTGCCCAGCGCGTCAAGCGTTTTTGGCGGGAGCTGGATTCACGTGGCCGGTTTTTGCTGATCAAACTGGTGGGCGGTGGCTTTCGGGTAGGCGTCAGCAAGCTGCTGGTGCAGCGCGCCTTGGCTGCGCATTCGGGCCTAGACGCCAAACGTATTGCACAGCGCATGATGGCTTATGGGGATGCCAAAGTGCTGCCGACTGCTAGCAAGTTCCAAGCGTTGATTGCCCAGACTGAACCGGGTGCAGTAGATGTCATGGACGCAGGGCAGCCGTATCCGTTTTTTCTGGCGCATCCGCTAGAAGCCGCGCTGGCGGACTTTGACAGCCAGCTGGGTCCTGTCAGTGACTGGCAAGTTGAGTGGAAGTACGACGGCATTCGCGGGCAAATCGTCAAGCGGGCAGGGCAGGTCTGGATCTGGTCGCGCGGCGAAGAGCTGGTGACTGAGCGCTTTCCTGAAATTGTGGCGTTGGCGCAAAGCTTGCCAGATGGCACGGTGCTGGATGGCGAAATTTTGGTCTGGCAGAAAGCGCAGAGCCCTCAGC
>JBBAPP010000025.1:0-19442 GCA_040400775.1 Polaromonas sp.
ATTAGCCCTTTTAGGCCTTGTTTTTGAAACCCAGGGCAGAATGCAGTCTGGCTTGCTTCACTGCCACGGCGGGATCGTGTGCTGCATTTTTCCAGGCGCTGCGCATGAACACCCACAACAGCAGTACAAAGCCACTTCCCAGGACAGCCAAAATGGCGATCAAGCCTTTTTTTGCTGAAACCGGCTCAGTTGGCAACGTAGGAGATTGTTTAACGACATCGCGTGACAAGCCTAGCAGAGTTCTCTGAATGCTCAACACTTCGCCCAAATAACGCGCCTGCAAATCAGCCACGATGACGATGCCGGCACTGGCATCACCTCTAGTCAATGATTTTCCAAAATCAGATGAGCCCGCGGCACTCAAACGTTCCTGAAGACGAGGTAACGACGCCAAGCCCGCCTTGGCATAGGTTAATCGCTGCGCCAGGTCGGCACGGTCTTGCTCACCCGGGATCGTGGTTTTGAGCCAGCTGTCGATGACTGCGTTGGCCAAGACTTGCGCTTCAAGCGCTGTGTTTGCGTTGACGTCAAAACGTATCAGCCCATCTTTACCCACTGTCGCCTTGATCTGGTTGACCAACCCAAGACGCGCAAGCTGGATTGACTGGCCTTTAGATAACTTGAGCGACTCAATCACCGGGTCTAACACGACGGGCGAAACCAGCATCGCTGCCGCCTGCGCTGGTGTTTGTGTTTGTGTTGGCAGTGCCAAGATGGCCTGGCTGGTAAAGCTCTGGGGCAAGGTAAAGCCAACGCCCAATGCCAGTAGCCCAACGACCAGCGGCCCCAGCATCAACAGCTTAATCTCGCCCGCGGCTATAAGCAGCAGATCAAGCAGGCTAATTTCTTCTTCTTGCAATTCGGTTTCCATTCTTCGGTTTTCCATTGTGTCGATTGTCCAAAATTCATTTTGGGACCAGATGCAACACATTCGGTAACTTAACAAAGTTACAAATGATAACCGATTGGCTTTTTTGCCTACTGCCGCGTGTTTGCGCGGGTTCTTGCGGCCAGTCGAGAGTTGACCCACGTGCCGGCAATAGACTGACCCGAGCTAAACCCCTGCAATCCCAGTGCTGGCAATGGTTCGCAAGGCTGGTACGTGGGTCAGCCGAGTCCCGGCAACTGGGTCAAAAGTGGAGCGGCACCAATAGCACCCTAGCCCACCCAGCGCCGTGCGTTGTGCCACAGTTGCATCCATGGACTGTGGGCTGATGTGTCTAGCGGCGTCCAGCTCATTTGGATATTGCGAAAGACGCGTTCGGGGTGCGGCATCATGGCGGTGAAGCGGCCATCGGGGGTGGTAACTGCTGTCAAGCCGCCGGGGCTGCCGTTGGGGTTGGCGGGGTAGCTGTCTGTGGCAACGCCGTGGGTATCGGTAAAGCGCATGGCAGCAATGGCTTGGCTGGCGTTACCGCGCCCGCCCAGTAAAGGGTCGAAATTGGCGAAACCTTCGCCGTGGGCAACGGCTATTGGCAAGCGGCTTCCTGCCATGCTGCGCAAGAACAGGCTGGGCGAGTCGAGTACTTCGACCTGGCTCAAGCGGGCTTCAAAGCGTTCGCTGCGGTTGGTGGTAAAGCGCGGCCAGGCCTCGGCGCCGGGGATGATGCTGGCCAGCTCGGCAAACATTTGGCAGCCGTTGCAGACACCTAAGCCAAAGCTGTCTTTTTCTGCAAAAAACGCCTTGAACTGGTCTGCCAACGCCGGATTAAAGGTGATCGAACGTGCCCAGCCTACGCCTGCACCCAAGGTGTCGCCATAGCTGAAGCCGCCGCAAGCCACCAGGCCTTTGAAGTCGGCCAGTTTGGCCCTGCCGGTTTGCAGGTCGGTCATATGGACGTCGTAAGCCTCAAAACCTGCCTGGGTGAAGGCGTAGGCCATCTCGATGTGGGAGTTGACGCCCTGCTCGCGGAGGATGGCTACTTTGGGTTTGGAGAGCATCAGCGCTGGGGCGGGGATGCCCTCACCCTTGCCCTCTCCCAGAGGGAGAGGGAGCAAATCGGACTTGCTCCCTCGCGCCTGCGGGGCTGAGACCCGCGGCTCCGAGTCCGCCTGCGCGGACTCGGATGGGTCGAAGAGTCGCGCGCCTGTGGCGCCGACAGGTGGGGCTGGGGTGCGAGGCAGGTAGACGTGCAAACCAGGGTTGGCCAAGTCGCCCACCGCTGCATGTTCCGCATCCGCGCCCGACGGGTTGTCGCGCTGCTGGCAAATCTTCCAGCTCACCGAGTCCCAGACCTGGTGCAGGTCTTGCAGTTTGGCTTTGAAGACGGCTTTGGTGTCGCGCCAGACTTGTACCTCACCTTTTCCAACGCTCAGTTGCGCGTGTTCAGGCCGGGTTTTGCCGATGAAGTGGCTGAATTTGGAGAGGCCATGCGCACGCAGGGTTTGCATCACCTCATTGCGGATGGCGGTGCTGACTTGAATCACAGCGCCCAGTTCCTCGGTGAACAGCGCTTTGAGTGTCAGTTCGTCGCGCCGCGCACCGATTTGGCCGGCCCAGTTTTTGCTGTCGCCAACTTCCATGCGGCTGTCGGTGATGCCATCACCCTCGACCAGCAGCATGTCGATGTTCAGCGCAATGCCGACGTTGCCTGCAAACGCCATCTCGCACACACAGGCAAACAGGCCGCCGTCGCTACGGTCATGGTAAGCCATGAGCTGGTTTTTAGCCCGCAGCGCATTGATGGCGCTGACCAGATTGAGCAGGTCTTGGGCATCGTCTAAATCTGGCACGTCGCCGCCTTCTAGCTGAAGCGTTTGCGCCAAGATACTACCGCCCATGCGGTGTTGGCCTTTGCCCAGGTCAATCAGAATCAGCGTGGTGTCGGCATCGTCTCGGTTGAGCTGCGGGGTAAGGGTGCCGCGCACATCGGCCAAGGATGCAAAGGCAGTGATGATCAGCGACACGGGTGAGGTGACTTTTTTCTTCTCATCACCGTCTGTCCACGTCGTGCGCATCGACAGCGAATCTTTACCGACCGGAATCGACACGCCCAGCGCTGGGCACAACTCCATGCCCACCGCTTTCACAGCTTCAAACAGCGCGGCGTCTTGACCGGGCTCGCCGCAAGCGGCCATCCAGTTGGCAGACAGTTTGACGCGCGGCAACTCTATCGGCGCGGCCAGCAGATTGGTGATGGCTTCGGCGACGGCCATCCGGCCGGAAGCAGCTGCGTTGACGACCGCCAGCGGCGTACGCTCGCCCATGGCCATGGCCTCGCCGGCAAAGCCCTGGTAGTCGGCCAACGTCACGGCGCAGTCAGCCACCGGGACTTGCCAGGGACCGACCATTTGGTCACGATGTGTGAGCCCGCCCACGGTGCGGTCGCCGATGGTGATTAAAAAGCGTTTGGATGCGACGGTTGGGTGACTTAAGACATCGATCGCGGTTTTTTGCAGGTCAAGGCCTGTCAGGTCTATTGGCGTGATGCTGTGCTTGACGGTTTGAACGTCACGCTGCATTTTGGGCGGTTTGCCGAGCAGCACGTTCATGGGCATGTCGACTGGACTTGCTGCATCTGCATCCGTCAACACCAGTTGCCGCTCCTCAGTCGCTACACCAATCACCGCAAACGGGCAGCGCTCGCGCTGACAAAAAGCGCTGAACTGCGGCAAGGACTCCGGCGCAATCGCCATCACGTAGCGCTCCTGGCTTTCGTTAGACCAGATTTCTTTGGGGCTTAAGCCAGTTTCTTCGAGCGGCACGGCGCGCAGGTCAAACCTTGCGCCCCGCCCTGCGTCGTTGGTCAGCTCGGGAAAGGCATTCGACAAGCCGCCTGCGCCCACGTCGTGAATCGCCAGAATCGGATTAGCCTGGCCAAGCTGCGCACACTGGTTGATGACTTCTTGGGCTCGCCGCTCAATTTCAGGGTTGCCGCGCTGCACCGAGTCAAAGTCCAGTTGCGCTGTATTGGTACCGGTAGCCATCGAGCTGGCAGCGCTGCCGCCCATGCCAATGCGCATACCCGGCCCGCCGAGTTGAATCAAAAGCGTGCCCGCAGGGAACAAAATCTTCTTCGTCAAATCAGCATCAATCGTGCCCAAACCGCCTGCAATCATGATCGGCTTGTGGTAACCCCAGCGCTGGCCAGCAATCGTTTGCTCGTACTCCCGAAAGTAGCCGTTCAGGTTAGGGCGGCCAAATTCATTGTTAAAAGCTGCACCGCCGAGCGGGCCTTCAGTCATGATTTGCAGCGGGCTGGCGATGTGGTCTGGTTTGCCGTAACTGTCACCCGCGATGTCGAACATTTTTGAAACCGTAAAACCTGTCAAACCCGCCTTGGGTTTGGAGCCGCGCCCGGTTGCGCCTTCGTCTCGAATCTCACCGCCTGCGCCGGTCGATGCGCCTGGGAAAGGCGAAATCGCTGTGGGATGGTTGTGGGTTTCCACCTTCATCAGGACATGCGTCAGAACAGCGCTTGAAGCGCTATATATTTTATAGCTAATTACGCCCGTATTTATTGGGCTAAAGGCCGATTTAGCCGTAAAAATCTGTCTTTTTGAGCCCTCCATGACCGAGGCGTTATCTGAATAGGCTACTACCGTATGTTGGGGGCTGCGCTGCTCCGTATTGCGGATCATGCCAAACAAACTGATGCCCTGCGCCACGCCGTCAATCGTGAAGTCAGCGTTAAAAATCTTGTGGCGGCAGTGCTCGCTGTTGGCCTGGGCAAACATCATCAGCTCAACATCGCTTGGGTTGCGCTGTAGTTGCGTGAAGGCCTTGACCAGGTAATCGATTTCATCAAGCGCCAGTGCCAGACCAAACTCGGTGTTGGCTTTTTCCAATGCGGCTTTGCCACCGTGCAGCAGGTCGATGGTTTGCAACGGCTCGGCTTGCAGCTCCGTGAACAGCGCTGCGGCGTGGGCGATGTCGGCCATCACGCTTTCAGTCATGCGGTCATGCAGCAGCGCTGCGACCTGGCCATATTGCCTGTCAGTCAACGCAGCTTTGCCGAACAGGCCAGACTTGAGCGACACGCGGTACTCGGTAATGCGCTCGATGCGTTTGACGGCCAAGCCGCAGTTACGCGCAATGTCAGTTGCCTTTGAAGCCCAAGGCGAGACCGTACCCAAACGCGGTGAGACGATGAAGACAGCTTCTTCAGGTTTTTTGCCAACTTGCGCCTTGCATGGCTCGCCGTAACTTAGCAAGGCTTCGAGTTGGGTTTTTTCTTCAGGACTGGGTAACTGTTCGGTCGCCACCAAGTGCACAAACCGGGCACTGATGCCCATAATTTTGCTATCAACTGCTTGCAATTTGGGCAAAATTTGCTGGGCGCGAAAGTCGCTAAGGGCAGAAATCGGAGCGTTGGTCGAGCGATCGCCCTCAAAAGTAGTCAGATGCAGTGTCACGGTGTGGCTGGCCTGGTGATTGTTAGCGGGCAGAGCCGGGATTTTAACCTTTCACCCACTGCGCACATGGCAGCTTTGACAGTGGGATAATCAAATCCATGACGATTACCTACAAAGACGCAGCTGGCATGGAAGGCATGCGGGTGGCGGGCAAACTAGCTTCTGAAGTGCTCGACTACCTGACACCCTTCATTAAACCTGGCCTGACAACCAACGACATTGACCGCCTGGCGCATGACTACATGACCCAGGTGCAACACACCATACCCGCTACGCTGGGCTACCAACCGCAGGGCTATTCGGCTTACCCCAAGTCGCTTTGCACATCGGTCAACCACCAAGTTTGCCACGGCATCCCCAACGACAAGCCGCTTAAAAAGGGCGACATTGTGAATGTCGACGTGACGGTCATCAAAGACGGCTGGCACGGAGACACCAGCCGCATGTACTTGGTCGGCGATTGCTCCATCGCGGCCAAACGCCTGTGCAGCATCACTTTTGAGGCCATGTGGCAAGGTATCATGCGCGTCAAACCGGGGGTCCGGCTGGGCGATATTGGTTTTGCGATTCAGCAGTTTGCCGAGCGCCAGGGCTTTTCCATCGTGCGTGAGTTTTGCGGCCACGGCATTGGTCAAAAGTTTCATGAAGACCCACAAGTGCTGCACTACGGCAAGCCCGGCACACTGGAAGAGCTGAAACCAGGCATGATTTTCACCATTGAGCCGATGATCAACGCAGGCAAACGAGACATCAAAGACGGCCCTGAAAAAGACGGCTGGTCCATCGTGACACGCGACCATTCGCTGTCGGCCCAGTGGGAGCACACGGTGCTGGTCACTGAGACCGGTTATGAGGTGCTGACACTGTCCGCCGGCAGCCCTCCCGTGCCTGGCTTTGTACCCGTTCAAGCGAACATGCTTGAACCTTTTGTGGCTTAAAAAAGATCAAAAATGCGGGTACTTCTAGAAATTCAGATTTTCAGGATGAAGTGCAAGGCGCACGGCGCACAGCAACCGGAATGTATTTCAGTACATGAGGATTGCGAGCACCGCGCAACGCCGCAATTGGCCCGAAAAATGAATTTATTGAAGTGACCATGCCGCAACTTGCCATGGCAAGAGACCCATACCGCGCTGGTAAAGCGGCTCTTTTTGAATCTTTAGCGGCTAGCGGTGCGTCAAGCCGCAGTATCCACGCGCGGTTGCAAAGACTTGCAAAACACACCGACCAAACGCTGCAAACTCTGTGGTCGCTGGCTGACATGCCGCCTCAAGCCGCCTTGGTGGCAGCAGGCGGTTATGGCCGGGGTGAGCTGTTCCCCTACTCCGACATTGACGTGGTGCTGCTGTTGGCTGACGACAGCGCGGTTGATGACAACCCGCAGCTCAAAGCAAAAATCGAGCAGTTTATTAGCAACTGCTGGGACACCGGGCTAGAAATTGGCTCCAGCGTGCGCACTGTGGCTGACTGCGTGCTGGAAGCCACCAAGGACGTGACGGTTCAAACGTCGCTGCTGGAAGCACGTTTGGTGGTTGGATCTAAAAATAATTTTGAACGCCTTCAAAAGCAACTTGGGCTGGTACTGGACCCTAAAGCTTTTTTTATCGCCAAAACACTGGAGCTACGCCAGCGCCACAACAAGTTTGAAAATACACCCTATTCGCTAGAGCCCAATTGCAAAGAATCGCCTGGTGGCTTGCGTGATTTGCAGATTATTTTGTGGGTGGCGTGCGCAGCCGGGCTTGGAAAGTCGTGGGACGAGCTGGCCAAAAACGGCTTAGCCACGCCGTTTGAGGTCAAACAAATCAAGGCCAATGAAGCGCTGCTGTGTTTGATTCGCGCACGACTGCATGTGATCTCAGGCAGGCGTGAAGACCGCTTGGTGTTTGACCTGCAAACCGCAGTGGCAGAAAGTTTTGGCTACAGCAGCCAAATTGATACCAGCGGCCGCTTGCTGCGCCGGTCTAGTGAAGCATTGATGAAGCGCTACTACTGGGCCGCCAAAGCGGTGGCGCAGCTGAACCAGATTTTGCTGCTGAACATTGAAGAACGCTTAAATCCCAACACTTATCCACTGCGCGTGATCAACCAACGCTTTGCCGACAAAGCTGGCATGATTGAGGTGATCAGTGACGACTTGTACACGCGCAACCCGCACGCGATTCTTGAGACTTTTTTGCTGTACGAATCAACCGTTGGCATCAAAGGCTTGTCAGCCCGAACTTTGCGCGCCCTGTACAACGCACGTGGCGTGATGACCGCGAAGTTTCGAAATGACCCGGTCAATCGCAACACCTTCCGGCAAATTTTGCAGCAGCCCGAAGGTATCACCCACGCCATGCGGCTGATGAACCAAACCTCGGTTCTGGGCCGGTATTTGTGGGTGTTCCGTAAGATCGTGGGTCAAATGCAGCATGATTTGTTCCATGTGTACACGGTAGACCAGCACATATTGATGGTGCTGCGCAATGTGCGGCGGTTTTTCATGGCCGAGCATTCGCATGAGTACCCGATGTGCTCGCAACTGGCTGCAGGCTGGGACAAGCCATGGATTTTGTACATCGCCGCCCTATTCCATGACATTGCGAAAGGCCGGGGTGGCGACCATTCGGTGTTGGGCTGCACGGATGTGCGGCTGTTTAGCAAACAACACGGTATTCCTGTTGAAGATGCCAAATTGGCAGAATTTTTGGTCGGAGAACACTTGACCATGAGCCGCGTAGCGCAAAAAGAAGATTTGAGCGACCCTGAAGTGATCACCGCCTTTGCCAAGCACGTTGGCAACGAACGCTACCTGACAGCCTTGTACCTGCTGACGGTGGCTGACATACGCGGTACCAGCCCCAAGGTGTGGAACGCCTGGAAAGGCAAGCTACTAGAAGACCTGTACCGCTACACCCTGCGCGTACTGGGTGGCCGTGCACCCGACGCAGACACCGAGGTCGAAGCCCGCAAGCGCGAAGCACTGACCACCCTAGCCCTGCATGCCGAGCCGTTTGAAGGCCACAAGGCGCTTTGGGAGACGCTGGACGTCAGCTACTTTATGCGGCACGATGCGAGTGACATCGCGTGGCACGCGCGCAAGCTGTCGCGCCACGTCGGCAAAGCCAAAGCCATCGTACGGGCTCGCCGATCATCGGCTGGTGAGGGCATGCAAGTGCTGGTCTACACGCCCGATGCATCAGATTTGTTTGCGCGTATTTGCGGCTACTTCGACCAAGCCAGTTTCAGTATTCTGGATGCCAAAATTCACACAGCGAAAAACGGGTATGCGCTGGATACGTTTCAAGTGATCAGCCCAGATTTGGACAGCGAAAACGATCACTTTCGTGAGCTGGCAGCGATGGTTGAAGCTGAGCTTGACCGCACGATTGAAACACCAGGGCCACTGCCCGCACCAAGTATGGGCCGGACATCGCGTCGGGTCAAAAGCTTTCCAATTGCGCCCAGAGTTGACTTGCGGCCGGATGAAAAAGCCCAGCGCTGGCTGCTCAGCGTGTCGGCCAGCGACCGGGCTGGTTTGCTGTATTTGATTGCCCGTATCTTGGCCAAGCATGGCATCAATTTGCAACTTGCCAAAGTCACCACGCTGGGTGAACGCGTAGAAGACACGTTTTTGATCAGCGGGCCAGAGCTGCAGCACAACCGGGCGCAGATTGCGATTGAGACTGAACTGCTCCAGGCTCTGAACGCCTAATCCTCTTCAGAAGCATCCAGCCCCGGGAACAAAACCTCGGTAAACCCAAACTGTGTAAAGTCGCGGATACGCATCGGATACAGCTTGCCGATTAAATGATCACATTCGTGCTGCACCACGCGTGCATGAAAGCCATCCACCGTGCGGTCAATCGCATCACCATATTGGTCAAATCCGGTGTAGCGGATGCTGGACCAGCGCGGCACCACGCCACGCAGGCCAGGTACCGACAGGCAGCCTTCCCAGCCATCTTCTTCGCTTGAGGAGAGCGGCGTGATGACAGGATTCAGCAGCACCGTGCGCGGCACCAGAGGCGCATCCGGGTAACGCGGATTGATGGCATCAGTACCAAAAATAACCAATTGCAAGTCCACCCCCATCTGCGGCGCAGCCAGACCAGCGCCGTTCACAGATCGCATGGTGTCAAACATGTCGCTGATGAGCAGGTGTAAAGAGTCAGTGTCAAATTGCGAGACCGGTTGGGCAATGCGCAAGAGGCGCGGGTCGCCCATTTTGAGGATGGTGTGGATGGTCATGGGTAAATGGCGAGGTAAGCGGCGTAGGCGGATTTGGCGTACACCGAGTGGAGAATGCCAATTTTTGGCGTTTGTACGTTTGCCTGAACAGCGGACATCTTGAACCATTCGTTGGAGTAATCCAGTTCGACTGCGTTGGCAAAACTGAATTTCGTGTCAAAGCTCAAGCCTGACAGCTTGAAAGCGGAACTTTGGTCATTGCCAAGCAAAAATTCACCTCGGCGCAAGGCGATGGTCTTTTGACTCGTGCCATACGCAACAAAGACCCGATATCCCGGTTGCTGCCAGTCAGACTCTTTGGCTCTGACGATCAACGCTGGGCGCGGTTTAGGCCCTGGATCAAGATTCGGCAAATGCGGAAAGTGACACCAAACAAAGTCTCCAGCCTCTGGTTCTGGCCACCACAGGGTTACACCTTTTGGCATGCCTCAGAACAAGCTGGAGATCACTTTGCCGCGACCGGAAGGCCCAGCAGCTTTGCGAATGACCGCAATTTGCTTGGCTGTGAGTGGCCCATCATCCGGCTCATAAGTCGGCAATACCTCGTCCGCCAATTTACGCACAGCGTAGTGCAGAACTTCAGACTCGCGTTTGTAGCCCAACTGCTTGGCCAGCTTAGCCAGCGTAGCGCGTGAGACTTTGGTGGCAGTGTCGGTTGGCTGAAAGCGCATCAGCAGTGCGTCGCAAGAGGAAGAAATGGCAGCGGTCATGCGAGGCTCCGTTTTGATATCGTAATGATATCAATTTTTGAGCAAGCCTGCGAGCAAAACCTCATCAATCACAGCTACACCCAATTCCCGCGCCTTCTCCAGCTTGCTACCCGCATCTGTACCCGCCAGCAAATAATCGGTTTTCTTGCTCACACTGCCAGCGACTTTTGCACCGGCTGCTTCCAGCATGTCTTTGGCCTGATCACGGCTCAAGGTGGGCAACGTACCGGTGATGACGAAGGTTTTGCCTGTGAGTGGTTTGGGCACCACCGCTGCCGGTTCGCCCTCTTCCCAGGTCACGCCACAGGCGCGCAATTGCTCTACCACTTCCCGGTTGTGCGGTTGGTCAAAGAAGGTGCGCAGGCTTTTGGCGACGATGGGGCCTACGTCATTGACTTTCAGCAATTGCTGTTCAGTCGCGTCCATGATGCTGTCCAGTCTGCCGAAATGCCTTACCAGTTCTTTTGCCGTCGCCTCGCCCACATGGCGAATACCCAGGCCAAAGACGAAGCGTGGCAGCGTGGTTTGCTTGGATGCCTCAATCGCTTGCAGCAAATTGGCGGCTGATTTGTCGGCCATGCGGTCCAGATTGGCCAAGGCTGTCAGCCCTAGTTTGTACAGGTCAGGCAGCGTGCGAATGATATTGACATCAACCAGTTGCTCTACCAGTTTGTCACCCAGTCCATCAACTTCTACCGCACGGCGGTGGGCGAAGTGCAATATCGCTTCTTTGCGCTGGGCGCCGCAAAACAGGCCACCTGTGCAGCGGTAATCAGCTTCATCCACCTCACGCATAGCGCTTGACCCGCACACCGGACAACTGCGCGGCATGGTAAAAATTTCAGCATCGGGCACGCGCTTATCCAGCAGCACACTGACGACTTCGGGAATCACGTCACCCGCCCTGCGCACCACGACTGTATCGCCTACCCGTACGTCCTTGCGGCGCGCTTCGTCTTCGTTGTGCAGGGTGGCATTGGTCACTGTGACGCCGCCTACAAACACCGGAGCCAGCTTGGCTACGGGCGTGAGCTTGCCAGTACGACCCACCTGCACATCAATGCTTAAAACGGTTGTCAGTTGCTCTTGCGCCGGGTACTTGTGCGCTATCGCCCAGCGCGGCTCGCGGCTAACAAAACCGAGCTGCTTTTGCAGCGCCAGGCTATTGACTTTGTAAACCACACCGTCAATGTCAAACGGCAAACTATCGCGCGACTGGCCGATACACTGGTGATACGCTATTAATTCAGGAGCTGCTTGGCAAGGTTTTGTTTGGTCTGCAACTGGAAAACCCCAAACTTTAAGGGCCTGAAGCAGCTCAAAATGGGTTTCAAAGGCCGGGCCACCACTGTCCGCCGGCGTGATGTCACCTAGGCCGTAGGCATAAAAGCTCAAGGGCCGCTGCGCCGCAATGCCTGGGTCAAGCTGGCGTACCGCACCCGCTGCCGCATTGCGCGGATTGACGAAAGTTTTTTCACCTTTAATACCTTGGGAAATTTTTTCGCGTTGTCGTTTGTTAAGAGCTTCAAAATCATCGCGGCGCATGTAGACCTCGCCACGTACCTCTAAAACTGCAGGCGCATCTTTGGGCAAGCGTAGCGGAATCTGCTTGATCGTGCGGATGTTTTGTGTCACGTCTTCACCCGTTTCGCCATCACCACGGGTGGCCGCTTGCACCAACACACCGCCTTCGTAGCGCAAGCTCATCGCCAGACCGTCAAACTTGAGTTCAGCCACGTACTCAACTGGTGGATCGGTATCCGTCAAGCCCAGTTCCTTGCGAACCCGGGTGTCAAAGTTTTGCGCTCCTGTGGCTTCGGTATCAGTCTCCGTGCGGATACTGAGCATCAGCAATTTGTGGCGTACGCTGGCAAACTGATCCAACGCCTTGCCTGCTACGCGCTGTGTGGGCGAATCAGGCGTCAGCATGTTAGGGTTCAGCGCTTCCAGCACTTGTAATTCTTTGAACAGCTTGTCGTACTCAGCATCAGGTATGGATGGCTCGTCGAGCACGTAGTAGCTGTGAGCGTGTGCGTGCAACTGTTGATGAAGTTCTTTCATGCGTTCAATCGCTTTGGCAGGCTGACTTAGGGGAGCGCAGCTAAAAAGATCGTCAGTCACAACACTTAACTGAATAGACGCCGTGCCAGCACAGAACCGGCAGACAAATCGCGCTGATCCAGCGTGTCATACAACTGCTCCAGCTCGTTTCCAATCAGGTCCAAAGCGGCTGACACAATCACGTTGCCATTGCCGTCCATCACCACGCCGCCCATGCTGTTAGCCAGTGCTAATGCTGATTCGCGCATGCGCAAAAAAGGCTGGTCATCTCGCGGCACTTGGGGTACGTCGAGCGACAGCATGACTTCACGCAGTGCGGTTTGCTCGGGGTCTTCGGCCATAGCGGCTTGGGTGTCGAATGTCAAGCTTAGCCAAGGCGTACCACCCCGCACAGTACTAGGTAGCACCATACGGCCAGGAATAGCGCCGGCCACAAAACCCAGCTGGGCTGCGTTTTGCGCAACGTAACCAGGACTCCATGCGGTACTTGAAGCACGCAATATAAAACTGAGTTGTGCATCATGCGCGCTGGCAAACTGGTCCAGCTCGCGGGCGCGAGCCACCTCATCGCCCATTTCTGGAAACTCTGGTTCACCGTCAATTGCGTCAGCAAAAGCCTGGGTTTTCATGACGAATTCAGAATATTCAATCTGGTTGAGCGCGCCAAGCCGATTGGCCAATTGCACACCGCACTGAAAAGCGCTGTAACGCTGATTGACGCTTGGCAGCTCCCACTCGGAGGTGGCAATGTTCATGCCCTCCACACCAAAAGGCTTGCTGCCTGCGCGGCGGGTGGCAGGCATGGCCGCCATGGCGGCCTCACCCGACACATAGTCGTCAACGGCGACCGCGGCGATGACGTCTATCAACGCATCCAGACTCGGTTTTTTGTCAAGGTTGGGCAAAAGTGCAAAATGACTCAACGATCCCACACCCGTACCAACATCAAAGCTGGGGTCTTGTCGCGTGTCAAAAGCATTGCTCTCAGCTTGCGCTGCTGACGCGTTGAAGGGCACTTTGGGCGTCGCCAGTTTGGGTTGATTTTTACGCGCTGTCCATGCACTGTGCGCTACCACGCCCGCAAGTACCAGCCCCCCTGCTACTGCCAAACCGATTTGTAGATTGCTCATGCGGCCTCTGCAAAACCAAGTGCGGCTTCCATGTCAACCACCACAATACGCGACACGCCCTGCTCTTGCATGGTCACGCCAATCAGTTGTTCAGCCATTTCCATAGCAATTTTGTTGTGGCTGATGAACAAAAATTGTGTTTCTTTGCTCATCGCCTTGACCAGTTTTGCATAGCGCTCAGTATTGGCATCATCGAGCGGCGCATCGACCTCGTCCAGCAAACAAAACGGCGCCGGGTTGAGCTGGAAAATCGCAAACACCAATGCAATCGCTGTCAAAGCTTTTTCACCACCCGACAGCAGCGCAATACTTTGATTTTTCTTGCCCGGTGGTTGGGCGATGACCTGTACACCTGCGTCCAAAATTTCTTCACCAGTCATTTTCAGCTGGGCATTGCCGCCACCAAATAGCTCGGGAAACATGCGTCCAAAGTGCGCATTGACTTTGTCAAACGTGCTGGCCAGCAGTTCACGCGTTTCAGCGTCAATTTTTTTGATCGCGTCTTCCAGAGTCGTCATGGCTTGGTTCAAGTCGGCCGATTGCGCGTCTAAAAACTGCTTGCGCTCGCTGGCTGTGACCAACTCGTCCAGCGCGGCTAAATTGACAGCACCCAACGATGAAATTTCACGGTTGATACGGTCAATATCACCCTGCATACCCATGACCCGCACATTGCCTTGTTCAATCGACAGCGCCAACGCAGCCATATCGGCCTGCGCATCGACCAGCAATTGCTCGTACTGCTCAAAGCCCAGTCGCGCGGCCTGCTCTCTGAGTTGAAATTCTGTGATGCGCTGGCGCAACGGGTCCAGTTCACGCTCCAGGCTCAAACGGCGCTCGTCGCTGGCACGCAGCTTGGTGGTCAGGTCGTCGTACTGGCTGCGCTTGGCGCCCAGGTCAGCTTCGCGCTCCAGCTTCACGCTCAGTGCGGCTTGTAGACCGGCTTGCGCGGCAGCATCGGTCAGGCGGGAGAGTTCATCTTTCGCACGTTGCTCTTCCTGAGCAATCGTCTCAGCTTGTTGCGCAGCGATATGAATTGAGCGGGTCAGCTCTTCACGCCGAGCCGTTAAAGCGCGCAGCGAAAATTGCGCTTCTTGACTTTGCCGCTCCAGCATACGCTGCTGCTCGCGCGACGCGTTCAACGTGCGTTCCACCTCAATCACGCGGTCGTCTAACTGGGCATGGCGCTCCTGGCTGTCGGCCAATTGCATGTCAAGTTCTTCAAAGCGACCTTCGGCTGTGACTTTACGCTCTTCCAGGTCAGCCAGTTGGGCTTCAATATCCCCCATATCGATTTGAATTTGCGCGCTACGGACCCGGGATTGCTCAGCCAACTGTGTGAGGCGTAACACGTCAACCTGCATTTCATGCATACGGCTTTGGCCAGCAGCGGTTTCGCGCCTTGCGCTACTCAGGCGCTGGGCTGCATTGGCGTATAGGGACTCGGTCCGCACCAAAGCGCTACGCGCCTCGTCGCTGATCAAGGCCTGCGCTTTGAGCTGCTTGTCTAAATTTTCAATCTCTTGCGCACGGCCCAGCAAGCCGGCTTGTTCAGAATCTTGCGCGTAAAAACTGACGCTGTGGTGCGTCACAGCATGGCCGCTTTTGACGTAAATTGCTTCACCCGCTAGAAGCTTGTCACGCGCAGCCAATGCATCGTCAAGACTTGCGGCGGTGTAGCAGCCGTGCAACCAGTCGCCCAGTAAAGCCGATTGACCCGCATCGTTCAAACGCAGCAAGTCGGCCAAAGGCTTCAAGCTGATGGCAGCATTTGGTTTAACTGGCGTCTCACCCACAGGCTGCGAGTAAAACGACAACTTGGCGGGCGGTGTGTCACGCCCATCGGTGCCGGCAAAACCGCGCACCATGTCCAGCTTGCTGACTTCGAGCGCACCTAGGCGCTCACGTAGCACGGCTTCCAAGGCATTCTCCCAACCTTGCTCGATGTGGATGCGGCTCCACAAGCCATGCAAACCATCCAAGCCGTGTTTGGCCAGCCAGGGTTTGAGCTTGCCATCGGTTTTTACTTTTTCTTGAAGCGCCTTGAGCGCTTCTGCCTTGGCCGATAAGTCTGCGCGCTTGGCCGACTCCGTGTTGACCATCAACTGTGTGGCTCGGCGGTCTTCGTCCAGCTGCGGCACGTTAATCGTCAAGTCGTGCAGGCGGGCTTCGGCTTCTTGTTGTGCTTCTTGTGCGGCTTCAAACTGGCTGGTTAAATTTACCAACCGCGCTTCGTCAGGCGCGTTCAAGGCATTGCGGTCAGTGCTGAGTTTTTCTAAGCGCAGACTTAAAGCACGCGACTGCTCGCTGATATTGCGCTGGTCGGATGCCAGCACCTGGATGTGCTGCTGTACCTGAGCCACGCCGGTACGCTGTTCGTTGGCTTGGGCTTGGGCGCTGCGCAGGGCTTCCTCAAGCGCGGGCAATTGGGCGTGTTGCTCTTCACTTTGCGCCGTCAGTAGTTCGGCTTTTTCTTCACCGTCCAAAGCCAGAACAGCTAGGTTTTCAGCTTCAACAGCGGCATCGTCTTTGCGGGTCTCCCATTGGGCGGTTTGCTCTTTCAGTTGCGCCAACCGCTGCTCTACCCGCACCCGACCGTCGACCACAAAACGGATTTCGGCCTCCAGGCGCCCGACCTCGCTGCTGGCTTCATACAACTTGCCTTGGGCCTGGTTGACGTGGTCTCCGGCTGCGTAATGGGCTTGTCGAATGGTTTCCAAATCAGCCTCGATGCGGCGCACGTCTGCCACACGGCTGTCCAGCTCGTTCACAGCTTTTTCAGCATCGGCTTTGACTTTGGCTTGGTCGCCTTCAGCATCCAGCCGCTTTAAAAACCACAGCTGGTGCTGCTTAAGCGAGCCATCTGCCTGTAAAGCGTTATAACGCTTTGCAATTTCTGCCTGCTTTTCAAGCCGCTCCAGATTGGCATTCAATTCCCGCAAAATATCTTCAACCCGGGTCAGATTTTCACGCGTGTCTGATAGGCGGTTGGCCGTCTCTCGGCGACGCTCTTTGTATTTTGAAACGCCTGCGGCCTCTTCTAAAAACAGGCGCAACTCTTCGGGTTTTGACTCAATGATGCGGCTGATGGTGCCCTGGCCAATGATGGCGTAAGCGCGTGGGCCAAGGCCTGTGCCCAAAAAAACGTCTTGTACATCACGGCGGCGTACTGGCTGGTTGTTGATGTAATAGCTTGACGTACCGTCGCGCGTCAGAACGCGTTTGACAGCAATCTCAACAAACTGCCCCCACTGGCCACCGGCTCGGTGGTCAGCGTTGTCAAACACCAGTTCCACGCTGGAGCGGCTGGCGGGCTTCCTGGTGGTGGTGCCGTTAAAAATCACGTCCTGCATTGACTCGCCGCGCAGCTCGGACGCTTTGCTTTCACCCAGCACCCAGCGCACTGCGTCCATGATGTTGGATTTGCCGCAGCCGTTGGGTCCGACCACACCGACCAGTTGGCCAGGCAGCACAAAGTTGGTCGGCTCGGCGAACGACTTGAAGCCCGATAGCTTGATGGAATTAAGACGCAAAAGGCAACCTGTTTATATGACGTATTTGGTTATGTAAGCTAATGATTTAAAAGGCTTTTATGACTTGCATGGCAAGCGGTCTTAAAAATTACAAGCAGTCATGTTACCCGAGGCGGCTAGGGGCAAAACCGCGAGAAGATTTACTTTTTGAATTGCCGAAAAACCAGTACCAAACCCAGCAGCGCAATCAAGACAAAACAGATAAAAGACCAGTTGGCAATCGACAGGCCCAAGAATGTCCAGTCGATCTTTGTGCAGTCACCACTGCCTTTAAAAATCATCGGAATCACGCGTTTCAGGGGAAACAGTTCAATCATGCCGTACAGGTCACGGCCACACGATGCTTCTTCGGGCGGATACCACTGCAAAAAGCTCTGGCGAGCGGCTACAAAGGCCCCTAGGCCAGACAGCAACGCCATCAAACCAGAGCCCGTCACCAACAGGCTTTGACGCGATGCAAAAGCCGTGACAGCAGCAACCACAGCCACCAGCACCAGCGCATACCGCTGTACGATACACATTGGGCAGGGCTCCAGCCCCACTACGTGCTGGAGGTACAAACCAAAAGCCAGCATGGCTGCGCTGGCGGCAGCCACAAGGCCTAGCGCCAGACGCGGCTGATTATCCAAAAACTTAAAAACCATCACAAACCCTATCGTTAAAAATCTGACGCACAGATATATCAATTGTCCGCTGGTTCGGGGGCTGGATTCCGGATTAGTTCCGGCTATAAAACTGCGCCCAAAAGGCTGCAAGGCCAAAAACCAAGTTTTGCGCCAATTTTGGGGAATAAATAGGCTTGTATCTTTAGTAATTACTGTGTAAGCAGCTACGAAATTTATAGCGTTTATTTTGCCCACAAGGTATACGCCTAAACTCTGTGCATGTCTTTTACTACCCTTGGCTTTGCGCCCACGCTCCTACCTTGCTTTTTGAGTGCCATCAACGACAAAGGCTACACAGCCCCTACCGCCATACAGACTGCAGCCATACCGGCCATATTGCAGGGGCGCGATGTTTTGGGCTCTGCGCAGACTGGTTCTGGGAAAACAGCTGCCTTTGCACTGCCGCTATTGCAGCAAATCACCGAACGACCGGTCAGATCAGGCCGTAGCACATTCACCTTGATTTTGGTGCCTACGCGCGAACTGGCGGCGCAGGTGGGCGAAGCCATCACGGGCTTTGCAAAGTACCTGCCGCAACGCGTCAAGGTGGCGGTGGTGTTTGGCGGTGTGTCAATTAACCCGCAAATGATGAACCTGCGCGGTGGCGCAGATGTGGTGGTGGCCACACCGGGGCGTTTGATTGACCTGATAGAGCACAACGCCCTGAGTCTGGCTGATGTTAAAACGCTGGTATTGGACGAGGCAGACAAACTGCTGGACATGGGCTTTGCTGACGAGTTGGCGCACATTTTGGCGCTGCTGCCAGCCAAGCGGCAAAACCTGCTGTTTTCAGCTACTTTCCCACCCACCATCGAGGCGTTGGCAACCTGCCTGCTGCATGCCCCGTTGCGGATTGAAGTCAAGCCAGAACCCGAGGGCAAACCCGACATTATCCAGCGCGCGATTGGCGTTGACGCTTCAAAACGCACCCAGTTGCTGCGCCATTTGATTCAAACCGAAAAGTGGAGCCGTGTGCTGGTTTTCGTCGCCACCAAACACGCCGCTGAAATCGTGGCTGACAAGCTGCGCAAAGCCGATATCAATGCCGAGCCGTTTCACGGTGAGCTGAGCCAGGGCAAACGCAGCCAGGTGCTGATGGACTTTAAAGCCAAAACGGTGCAGGTGGTGGTTGCCACTGATGTGGCAGCGCGCGGGCTGGACATCTCTGCCCTGCCAGTAGTTGTCAATTACGACTTGCCGCGCTCAGCCACCGACTACACCCACCGGATTGGCCGCACCGGGCGTGCCGGCATGAGCGGTATGGCGATCAGTTTTGTGAGTGCCACCACCGCCGCGCATTTCAAACTGATTGAAAAACGGCATGCCATCAAGCTGGCGCTAGAGGAAGTTGCGGGTTTTGAGCCTGTTGCTGCTGCGCCAGTAAATGCGGCTGATCCGCAAGCAACTGGGGGCGTGAAAGGCAAGCGGCCAAGCAAAAAGGATAAGTTGCGAGCTGCAGACTTGAACCAGAAAATGTTTTCCCTATAGAACTGGCGCATGCACAACCCGCACCAGGAACGTATGGAATTTTATGAAAGTATTCGTCAGCTGGAGACAAAATCTAATGCAAAAAGGCTTCAAAACGAAGTCATGAAGCCTTTTAAAGCGTCTTCAGCGCGAAGCTGAAGCGCGGAATTACGAGGGCTTAGTAGCCGCCGCGTCCACCGCCGCCGCCGCCGCCGTAGCCACCGCCACCGCCAGAACGACCGCCGCCGCCGCCGTAGCCGCCGCCGCCTGAACGGTCACCGCCGCCGC
>JBBAPP010000026.1:0-10248 GCA_040400775.1 Polaromonas sp.
TCTTGCAAATATTCCCGATATTTGCCGCAAAAACCGCCTTGTAGCCCATCCCAACTCAGGCGCCACCATTCCTCGTGAATGAATCCGCGCTCCCTTAACAACACAGACGTTATTGGTTTTGTAAAAAGCATCAAAATAGATGCAATATAAAAGTTTTTATCGCTTTATTTTTTAAAGAGGTTTTTATGCGCCACATGACACGTTTGGATTTCCCAAGATCGCTGTTGGCAGGTTTTGCCTTTTTGTGCGGAACAGTCGCTGCGCCATTTACAAGTGCCCAAACGGCTGCAGCGGATTCGTCGCTGTCAGACCAGCCGTGTATCTTGGCGGGGCGTTTAAATCTTGATCACCAATGGGCACCGCTTGCCCGTGGCGTAACCTTGCTCAATGCCCAAGGCGAACGCGTGAACGCCTCCAGCAAAAAAGCACTGGACACGGTACGGGCTGTGCGGCTCAGTTCGCCTGCTTTGGTGTCGCAGTGCAACGGTAACCAGCCCATGGTCAGCGGCGACAGCACAACTGGAAGCAAGATCCCCGTCCCCTCCATCAAACCCAGCCCAATGGCCCTAGCGGTAGCGGCGATTTATTACCCGCCCGGGCGCGCAGGCGGACAGTGGGTCGAGCTGCAACTCGTATTGCCGGCTGATCGCTTGGTCACAGCTGCGCGCTGAAGGGCAAAACAGCAGCCTTCCGCGGTTTAAACAGCAGGGCGTTTTTTAGACGTTTTCCACACGTAACCCAGCCAGACAATGCCCAACAACAGCCCAAGCGCCAGCAAGCCCCAGCCCGTGGCTGATTGGCTTTCAAGTGAGTAGGCGTTGCAAAGGCGCAGGTCGGTGGTGGCAAAGTAAATCCCCAGCCAGCACATCATCGACACCCAGTAACCGATAAAAAACAACTGCAACGCCAAAGGCGCGCGCTGAAAAGCACCGCGCAGCAAGATGCCGCTGAAAAACAAGGTGAGCAACTTGAAAACATCAAAGCCAGGGTTGACCACAGCGCGGTCAATGGCGGAAGGCAGCATCCAGTAGGCAATGATGCCCTGCGCGGCCATAAAACCGGTCAGGCCGAAAAGGTTGAAGCTGGTCCACTTGCCAGGCAACGCCAGCCCTGGCGAGGCGCGGGCCGCCAGCGCACCGGCCAGCACCAGCAGCGGCATCTGAAACACCATGTGCCAGGCCATGCTTTGCTCAATAACGCTGCGCAGCGGCGGCACTGACAAGGCCAGCGCCAGTAGCGCAGCCGAGCCAGCTGGCCAAGCCCGCGTCATGGCGCAACCACTGACGGGTTCAATGCCACGGCCAGGTCAAGCGCCGATTTGTGGTCTGCATAGTCCATGACGCGGGTCAGCATGGCATCACTGGTGACCAGATGCAGCGCTGCGTTGTGCTCAAACTCGCCAAGCGGCGCGGGCAGCACCATGATGCCAAATGCGTCAAGCAGACGACGCCGGTCTTGCCAGCGGGTCAGGGTCGCAATTTGCCAGACTTCAGGATGCATGCCCATGCGCTGGGCGTAATCAGCCAGTGCTGCCGGGCTGTCGTTGGCGGGGTCGAAACTGATCGACAGCAAGCCGACTTTGCCTTGCAGGCCACGCGCCTCGATGTCGGCCTGCAGCTGCTGGTAAGTGGAGCCGAGCGACAGGCACAGCGTCTGGCAGCGAATATAAACAAAATCAAGCAGCCAAACCTTGCCACCGGGCGCCAGCATCGCTTTCAGGGTGGTGCGTTGCCCGTTGCCCAGCGTTATGTCAAAGGCCGGAATCAACTCGGCCTGCTGGCTGATATGTTGCCTGCGTAATGTCTCGGTGGTAAAGCTTTGGCCGCCGCCAGTGGCCTGCAACAAAACCAGCAGCGATGCAATAAGTACGGCGGTGGTGGCGGCAAAGGTTTTAACTAGCGCAACCGGGCTGGCGATGTACGCTGCATGCTCTGCGCCAGGACCGCCCGTTGCCTTGTCAGGAGTCCGGCTTGATGGACGATCCACCGGCATACGGTTCAGTTCTGGCTTGGGTCAGCTCGCGCTGGCTTTTGATGGTCTCAGGCTTGATGGCTGGTGCAGCGTTGCCCCAATCCGAGCGAATGTATGTCAGCACGGCTGCCAGTTCGTCGTCGCTCAGAGACTTCCAGGCGGGCATGGCGCCTTTGTAAGTGATGCCTTTGACAAGCATTTCGCCGTTAACGCCGTGCAGAAGGATGTTGGTGAGGATTTTTTCGTCGCCAATCACCCATTCAGACGCTGCCACTGGCGGGAACACCCCCGCCACACCCAAGCCTGAGCCTTGGTGGCAGGCGGCGCACTTGGCGCCGTACAACTGTTTGCCATCGACCGAAGGGGCCACCCCAGCCAACACCACTGGCGGCCTGAGGCTGGCCACCGTTCGCTGGTCGCCAAAGGCTGAGTCTTCACCCGAAGGCGTACTGTAAATGTAAAAAGCGCCCCACATGGCCATGGCGCCCAGCGACATCACCAAAAACCATGGCAAGGGACGGTTGCTTTCATTCGGGTCTTCTTTTTCCCGCAGACGTGGTGCAGAACCTGATTTTTTCGGCGCATCGCTCATGGTTTGGCCTTGGTGGTCGCCGCTATGGGGCCTGGCAAGGCAGGCAGTGGCGTGTAGCTGTGGTCCAGCCCAATCAGGTAATCCACCAGGGCCAGCGCTTCCGGCTTGGCAACAACCACCTCGCCGGCTTTGGCAAAGGCGGGCGGCAGCGTGATGGTGGTTTCACCCGGCAAAGCCTCGCCTTTGCGGACGGTAAAAAGATACTGGTATGGCGGCATGATCGAGCCAGGCGTGTAGGCGCGCGGCTGGTACAGGTGTCCCAAGTGCCAGTCTTTGCTGGGCTGGCGGGCGCCGATGTTGAACAAATCAGGGCCGGTACGCATGGTGCCCAGCAGGTGCGGCGTGTCGTAGGCGTAGTCTGCTGCGACCGACGCCCGCCCCCAGCCCCTGGCCGCGTCAGGCGCCTGCTTGATGTCGCGGGGCTGTTGGGAATGGCAGTAGACGCAGCCGTTGGCAATGTAGACCTGCCGGCCAGCCGCCTGCAATGTGGTGTAGGGCTTCAACCCAGCGGGAGGCTCAATGTTTTTGAGCAGCAGGTAGGGCACAGCCACCATCAATGCAGTTGCCCCACCCAGGATGACCATGGCGCCGGTGACAATGCGCAGCTCGTCCATTTCCCAAAAGCTTTTGTTGGCTTTGCTGGTGTTCATGCAGACGCTCCCTTGGTCAGAAAACGCGCCAAAGTTGGCGGCTCTAACAGCGTCGCGCCCAGCCGTTTGGGGCCAAACTTCCAGCCCATGGCAAAAAAGTGCAACGCAAATACCAGATGCCCCAGCGTCATCAAACCGCCTCCGATGGAGCGCGCCTTCAAATACGGCAGCGTCAGCGCCACAGACTGCATGAAGGGCGTTTTTTCATCCAGCATGGCCAGACCTTGAAACCAGCCACCAATGGACAGGCCAACAAAATAAATCGTAAAACCACCCAGCACCAGCCAGAAATGCAGCGAGATCAGGCGCGGGTAAGGCCACTCCCAGTTCATCACACGCGGCATGATGAAGTAAATCGAGCCGAACATCACCATCGTGAAAAAGCCATACAGCCCCAGATGCGCGTGCGCCACCGTGTAATGGGTGAAATGCGTCAGGGTATTGACCGAGCGCAGTGCCTGCATAGAGCCCTGCACCGACGCTGCTGTGTACATCACCGCGCCCAGCACAATAAAGCGCAGTGTGGGCGAATACAACAGCGCCCTGAAGTTACCTGCCACGGTCATGTGCTGGTTGACGGCGACTGCAAACACCGGGATCAGCATCATCATGCTTTGCACGATTGAAATCGTGATCAGCCACGACGGTACCGGCCCGCCGATCAAATGGTGGCCGCCCACCTGGCTATAAAAAAACGCCAGCGACCAAAACCCCAGCAGCGACAAGTTGTAGGAATGGATCGGCTTGCCCAACACCTTGGGAATAAAATAGTAGGACGCAGCCAGAGCCAGCGGTGTGAACCACAGCCCAAGCACGTTGTGGCCAAACCACCAGTTCATGGTGGCCTGTTGCACACCAAAATGCAAACCAGGGATGTTGGCAATCAAAAACAGGACCGGAAACCACAAAAGCCCGGCAGCAATGTACCAGACCGAGACATACAAGTGCTTGACCTTGCGTTTGAGCAGCGTCAACCAGAGTGGGAAACCCACCAACGCACCGGCAATAACCAGCAAAATGTCGATTTGCCAAGGGTATTCCAGCCACTCCAGGCCGTTCGAGTACCCCATGCCAATGGCCACTGAGCCCGCCGCCACGCCAACACTCCACATAGCGCCGCCCACCAACGCATATTTGGCACCCACCAGTTCCGTTTTGAGCAGACGCGGGATCAGCCAAATGGCCACACCAATGCCGGCCAGCGAGCACCAGCCGTAACCCACCAGGTTTAAATGAATCGGCCGGATGCGGCCAAAGGTCAACCACTCGTACTGCACCCACCAGTCTGGCGCATGCAGTTTGATCGACGAAATCAGGCCCGCGAACGATGCCAGCACCAACCAGACCACGGCCAGCGTCAGGCAAACGCCCACCACCAGTGAGGTCGATCGGTCTGCCTTGCTGCGGATCACCTGTTCAGCCTCAGACATGGTCAGCGCCTGGTTTTGCGGGTCCATGGCGCTTTGAAGCTTGCCCTTTTGGACACTGGTGGCTGCAGGGTCTTCAGTTTGGCCCAGTTCATTAGGCGCAAAAATTTCAGTGGCGGCTGCTGTGCCATCACCGAATAACCCTGTAGACAAAGACCAGATAAAGACAAACAGCGCAAGAATCGACAGTAAAAACGTGCCGAGCAAGATACCCACCGTGAAATCCATACAGACCCGCCTTAAATTTAATCTTTGCAAGTGTAGACCGGGACAATATGGCGCACACAGCCCGGCGGGATTGATCACGTCAGGCAAACAGGTATTTGCCCGGCCAGCACAGATGATGCACCACGATGCCGCCGTTATACTTATGGGGCTGAGAATATAACCTGTTCCGGTACGCCAAATCACCCTACGCCTACCCGTTTTTTGAGGACGCCATGAGCGCAAACGATCAGACCACTTCGCATGATGAAAGCCATTCGGGCCCCATCAAAACGCCAAAACAGCTGCTGGCAGCCGTATTTTTCTCTTTGGTTATTCCTATTTTTGCCATCATTGGCTTGGTTTATTCCGTCACGTCGGCAAACAAAACTGCGCCCGGTGCGGTCGACACTGAAAAAGCCGTGGCGCTGCGGATTCAAAAAGTTGGCTCGGTGGAGATTCGTGATGCGAATCGCGTGCTGAAGTCTGGCGAGGAGGTTTACAAAGCCCAGTGCACCGCCTGCCACGCGGCTGGGGTGGCAGGTGCGCCAAAATTTGGCGATGCTGGCGCTTGGGGTACGCGCATCAAAACCGGTTACGACGCATTGCTGAACTCGTCGCTCAAGGGCAAAGGTGCCATGGGCGCGCAAGGCGGCGGAGATTACGATGACATCGAAATTGGTCGCGCAGTGGTGTACATGACCAATGCGGCAGGCGGCAAATTTGCTGTGCCTGCTGGCCCTGCCGCCCCAGCAGCTGCAGCTGCTGCAACGCCAGCAGCAGTCGCCGTGCCGGTTGCTGTAGCAGCTGCCGCACCGCTAGCAGCGGCTGCACCGGCACCCGCCGCCGCTGTGAAAGTGGCTGCTGCCAACAATGGCGAGGCCCTGTACAAACAAGTTTGCACCGGTTGCCATGCACAGTCAGTCGCTGGCTCACCCAAGTTTGGTGACAAAGCCGCCTGGGCACCGCGCATCAAAACCGGTATTGACGCGATGACCGCCAGCGTCATCAAAGGCAAAGGCGCCATGCCGCCCAAAGGTGGCTCGGCGGCATCCGACGCAGACATCCGCGCAACAGTTGAATACATGGCAAGCGCCGCCAAATAAAGCCCGCATCAGGCAGTCGGCGCTCAAACGTCACCCAGAACCGGTTCAAAAACCTTTTTTGAACCGTTTTTTTTGGCATAAAATAAGCCTTTAACCCAATGGATACGGGCGTAGTAAGATATTATTTTAATAGCATTAAGCTTGCCGCATGCGGGCTGCGCACATAGCCAAACCGTTTTTGCAGGTCATGCGCCAGCACTTCCTGCGGTACCCACAGGCCGCGCTCAATCGCATCGGCGGCTTGCAGCATGTCTTGGGTATGCACCAGGCCAAAACCGAGGGCGGTTTCCAGGTAGACGCGGCCATGCTCGTCGATGATGCAGCGCTGGGTGATGGCGACTTGGCCGGTATGGGCGCTAACGTCAAAGTCTGGCGCGCCGCCTACCCGCCAAATATAGGGTGTGGCTTCCAGCTCGACATACACACGCTGCGGGCCGTTTTGAAAAAACCACTGGCCTTGCGCGTCAGCCGCGTAGTTGCGCTGGATAAAGTCAATCAGTTTGTCGTGTTGGAGGAGTGAGCCTTTGCTGGCTGCTTGCCTGCCGGGCTGGTTCGACGGCGCACAAAACGCGCCAGCGGCTTGCGCGCCGTCGTCGCGCAGGTACCAGTTGCCGCGAGCATCCAGCCCCAACCAGCCGTAGCAGTCAGGTACGTTGGGCCATTTGGCGATAGCGGCTTTGACAATCTCGTCCATGATTTGATTTAAAGTTTATTTTAAAGATGCGCGGCTAAAAATGCGGTGACGGCCTCTGGCATGACCCGCACATTGGCTGGAAAGCTGCCGGAAGGAAAACCCACATGACCGCCGCGCGCTGGTTGCCACAGTGTGACGCTGGCACTGGCATCTGACAAGCTGGGCAAACTCCAGGCCGGAATAAACGGGTCGTTGATGGCATTCAGCGCCAGTGCCGGCACAGCAATACGGCCCAGGTGCGGCTTGCTAGAGGCGCGTTTCCAGTAATCGTCGGTGTCTTTAAAGCCATGCAGCGGCGCGGTAACGATATTGTCAAAGTCGTACAAATCGCGTGCCGCCAGCAAGTCGCTGCGGCTGAACAGGCCAGGGTGTTGGTCGAGTTTTTTCAGCGCCTTGGGCACCATGCTGCTTAAAAACATGCGGGTGTAGACCAGCCGGTTAAAGCCGCGCCCAATGGCCCAGCCGCTGGCCGCCAGGTCCAGCGGGGAACAGACCGATGCCGTAGCGCTGACCACGCCAGCAGCCTGACCGCCCATCTCGCCCGCCCAGCGCATCAGCGCGTTACCGCCCAGAGAAATTCCCACCGCCACGATGGGGCCCGGATGCTGGCATTTAAAGCGTCGCAGTATCCAGTCAATCTCTTCAAAGTCACCGGAATGGTAAGCCCGCGGACCGTGGTTGAGCTCGCCCGAGCAGCCCCGGAAATGCGGCACGGCGCAGGCCCAGCCGCGGGCGCGGGCGGCAGCGGCCAGAGCCTGGGCGTAGTGGCTGCCAGACGAGCCCTCCAGACCATGAAACACCACCAGCAAAGGTTGTAACCCCACGCTTTTCATTTCGTATAGTGCGCTGCACCTTGCAGGTCGCCGCTTGCCAGAGGCTTCGCTTCGGTCGCCTGTCCAAACCTGCTCAGGCAGGTTTGGAGCCGCAGGTTCCAGCCCCGAGGGGACTAATTTTCCTTGGGGCGGCCCGGCGGAAAACTGCTGTTGGGGTTCGACTAGAAAATCAACATCGACAAAATCATTGTCCGGTGTCTGCCACCTCTCGCGCCTGAAGATTGGTGTGCTGCCCACATAGCGTTCAGCCCGCAGCGCCGCCCAAATGGTTTGCAGGTTGCCGCCGGGCAGCCACCAGGGGGCGTCGTAGGTCATAGCGGCTACGCCAACTAATGAAGCACTTGCGGGCTGTCATTGACCTCCAGCATCTCGCGCGGCGTGCCAGGGCTGGCGTGGTGCGCCACCATACGCCAGCCTTGCGGGGTTTTTTGGTAGACGTTGGTGGCAATCACGTAGGCATGGCGCGGACCTTCGTCGGTCAGCACCTCAATGCGCTCCAGCACGCTGTGAACGCTGGCGCCGAGGGAATCGACGCGGTGAACCTTTTCAGCCCGCGCCTGGATGCTGCCATGGGTGAACATCATGTCAAACGCAGCCCGAATCGCACCTGCACCCAGCAACCGCGCGCCGCCGGGGTGCACGCACACAATGTCGTCCTCATCGGCCCAGCAGGCCATCAGCTTGTCGATGTCGCCGCGCTGCAATGCTTCATAAAAAGCAGCTTCCGTGTCGTCGGGGCTGGTACTGTCGGCGGGTGGGGCTTTGGGTTTGCGCATGGCATCTACAGATTTGGGGGGTGGTCAATGGCCGTCGGACTGGCTATTAGGCCACGACTGTTGGGAAGCTGCCAAACAGCTTGGCCACCAACGGCATACAACTGCAGGCCCGGCTTAGGCGCCACCGTGAAGCCTCCCGTAAATTCACCAAACGCAGGCAATACGGCTTGCCGCTCTTGCATCACAAAACATGGCAAGCGCAAGCGGTCACGCGCTGGGCCTTGTAATTGCACGGCAGGGTGCAGGTGGCCTGCCAGCACGGCGTGGCTGCGGTGTGCTTGCGGGTGGTGGCAGGCGGCAAAAGGGCCGACCAGGCAGGGCTCGTTGACCACGCTGATGCCTAACGCTGCGGGTGGGTCGCCGGCCCGGCTGTCGTGGTTGCCGCGTACCAGTGTGCAATTCAGTGTGGCGTGGCTGTGCCGCCAAACCTCTAGTTGGCCGAGCACCGACGGCGTACGTGCCTGTGCTGCATGTAAAAAATCACCCAGGAAAATCAATTCCGCAGCTTGGTAATGGTGTATCAGCTCACTCAGGCGGCGCAGATTCTCCGCCGTGGTGCCACTGGGCACGGGTTGGCCAAGGGCGCGGTAAGTGGCGGCTTTGCCCAGGTGCAGGTCAGCGATGAACAGCACGCGGCCTTCAGGCCACCACATGGCGTGCTCGGGCAGCAGCCAGACGGCGTGGCCCGCGTAGGTGATGGGGAGTGGTTTGCCCAAAGTCATAGGGCATTCATTTAGTTTTGCGCCGACTCAAGCGATCGCGCTTTGCTGGGGACGCCAGCGTGTCTTTACCAAGCGCCAAAGCCTGGCTGATGTCTGCCAGCCCTGCAATCGTTTGACCGCCACCCGCATCATTTTCAAGTTGCTGCACCATGCGGGCAATCCGGTCGGCCATGGATTCGTTGCTGAGTTTTTCACGCAGGCGTTCGACCATGAGTGGAAAGGAAAATGGCGTCGGGCGGGCGATGGTTTTGATGACCAGTTGCTGCGCAGCCATGCGGGCCAGGCTGTTTTGCAGGCGGCTGATGTCCAGCTCTTCAGCCAGCAGCTCGGTTTTGGCTTGCGCCAGCAGCAGGTTACCGGCGTCGTACTTGCGAAACACCTCGTAAAACAAACGCGACGAGGCCTGCAGTTGCTGGTTGCTGCGCTTTTCCCCGGGGTAGCCTTGAAACACCAAACCCGACACGCGCGCAATTTCACGAAAACGCCTTTGCGCCAGTTCGCCCGCATTCAGACTGGCCAAGACTTCATCTAAAAGCATAGCTGCTTGGTCCATCTTTAAATGGGTAGCAAGCATAGTTGACCAGTCAACGGGCTCCGCACAGAGCAGCTCAAAACCATAGTCGTTGACGGCAATCGAAAACGTCCTCGGCGTAACTTGCGCCGCCCGCCAGGCCAGCAAGCTGGCTAGCCCTAAATGCACATTGCGGCCTGCAAAGGGGTACAGAAACAAATGCGTGCCGTCACGCGATGTGTGGACTTCAGCCAGCAGCGTTTGCGGGGTCGGTAGCGCTGACCATTGCTGCTGGAGCTCCAGCAGCGGGCGAACGCGCATGAGTTCGGGCGAGTCGTATTCACCCAAGCTCGCCAGTTCAAGTTGCGCCACCATGCTAGCCGCCAGCGTGGTCGACAAGGGCATGCGCCCACCGCTCCAGCGCGGCACAGTAGCCCTTTTGCCAGTGGCCTTGCGTACCCAGGCCGTCATGTCATGGATACGCACCAGCTCCAGCAACCTGCCGCCAAAGTTAAAGCAGTCGCCGGGTTTGAGGCGTGCCGCAAAGCTTTCCTCCACCGTACCAACTTTTGCGCCATTGACATACTGCACCGCCATGCTCGCGTCACTGACGATAGTGCCAATGTTCATGCGGTGGCGGCGGGCTAATTGGGCGTTCGGTACGCGCCAAATACCGGCTTCGTCCGGCACGGCGCGCTGGTAGTCGGGATACGCAGCCAGGGATGCGCCGCCTTGGCTGACGAAGGCCAGGGCCCAGGCCCA
>JBBAPP010000026.1:10348-13346 GCA_040400775.1 Polaromonas sp.
GACAGCAGCACCGACAGGCTCTCAGGCGTGGTCACCAGCACGCTGGGCAGACGGGCGTTTTGGGCGCTGCGCTCTGCGCTGCTGGTGTCGCCGCTTCTTGTGCCGACCGTCCACAACGCAAACCCGCCATCCACCAGCAAAACGTCCAACGCTGTTTGCAAAGCCCGCTGCGTGTCGGCTGCCAGCGCCCGCATCGGCGTGATCCACAGCACCGTCAGAGGCGCTGCCTGGGGCTTTCTTTTTACGCCAGTATGGGGCGCGGCTGGCACCCGATTTGTTTGTGCTAGCGCCATAAAATGCATCAAAATACCCAACCAAACGGCATAGGTTTTACCTGAACCTGTGCTGGCGTGCAGCAGGCCAGACTGGCCTTGCGCGATGGCCTGCCAAACATCTTTTTGAAATTTGAACGGTTTCCAGTCGCGTGCCGCAAACCAGTCGGCCAACGTAGATTTGACAGTGGTTGGGCGCTGTTGGCCTACGGGTGACGACATCTAACTATGGTAATGTGATGACTCGTTTTTTGAGGAGTCCTGTTATGAAAACCCGTTTTTTAAATCTGCTGCTCATCTGCATTGCCTTGACCTTGTCTGGCTGCGGCTACAACCAGTTCCAGGCACTCGACGAGCAAACCAAATCTGCCTGGGCCGAGGTGTTGAACCAGTACCAGCGCCGTGCTGACCTGGTGCCCAATATTGTGGCGACTGTTAAAGGCGAAGCGGCTTTTGAGCAAGACACGCTGACCAAGGTGGTCGAAGCGCGCGCCAAGGCCACGTCGATGCAGGTCACACCTGAAACACTGAATAATCCAGAAGCTTTCAAGAAATTCCAGGCGGCGCAGGGCGAACTGAGCGGCGCGCTGTCGCGCCTGCTGGTGGTGAGTGAAAACTACCCCAACCTGAAGGCCAACCAGGGCTTTCAAGATCTTCGGGTACAACTCGAAGGCACTGAAAACCGCGTCACGGTGGCACGTAACCGTTACATCAAGACTGTGCAGGACTACAACATCCTGGTGCGTAGTTTTCCAAACAACTTGACAGCGATGGCCTTCAGCTTCAGCGTGAAGCCGAACTTCACAGTGGAAAACGAGGCACAGATCAACAAACCGCCGAGCGTCAGTTTTGACAAAAAATAGCCTGAAAATGCCACGAATTACCTAAACAGAGGTTAAATATGCCTCTAGACCAATGGATTCGTGTGCAAGTAGCTATTTTTTTTATAGCGTTTGGTTTGCTTTGTGGTGTCTATGCGCAGGCTCAGGTCCTGCAAGCCATACCGCCGCTTGCCGCCCGCGTGATCGACACCACCGGTACGCTGCAAGCGGCTCAAGTACAAGCACTGAATGCCAAATTGGCGACGTTTGAGAAAGCGCGCGGCACGCAAATTGTTATGCTGATGGTGCCCAGCACGCTGCCGGAAGACATCACCGACTATGCCCAGCGGGTGGGTGACAGCTGGAAGATTGGTCGCAAAGACATGGGTGATGGCCTGCTGGTGGTGGTGGCCAAAAACGACCGTAAAGTGCGCATTGCGACTACCAAAACGCTGGAAGGGGCGCTGCCAGACCTGGCCACCAAACAGATCATAGACAGCGCCATCACCCCACGCTTCAAGCAAGGCGATTTTGCAGGTGGCCTGGATGCAGCGGCAGACCTGCTCATGGCGCGTATCACGGCAGAAAACCTGCCTTTACCGAAGCAGAACTCAGGCGCTACGTCGGTCCCAGGCATTGCAGGCTTTGAATGGACTGATATGGCGGTTTTTTTGTTTTTTGCCGTGCCGATAGCTGCCAGGGTGTTGTCTGCCATGGTTGGGCGCAAGGCGGGAGCTGTTGCTACGGGCGGCGTGGTGGGTGTACTGGCCTGGCTTTTCACCAGCAGCGTCTTGCTGGCAGGTGGTGCTGCCGTTATTGCCGTACTGTTTGCGCTTTTTGCGAGCCTGAGTTCCATGGCCGGCTTGGCTGGTTCGCGCAGAGGCGGCAGCTGGACAGCCGGTAACGGCGACTGGAGCGGTGGTAGCAGCGGAGGCGGTTTTAGCAGTGGCGGTGGCGGCAACTTTGGCGGCGGC
The DNA here is from genome assembly GCA_040400775.1 of Polaromonas sp. Taxonomy (GTDB): domain Bacteria; phylum Pseudomonadota; class Gammaproteobacteria; order Burkholderiales; family Burkholderiaceae_C; genus Polaromonas. The sequence continues at coordinate 12,416 of JBBAPP010000026.1, forward strand.
GGCTCTTCGGGGAGTTGGTGACATGGTGCTGAACACATTCAAAACTATTTTTAAGCACCTGTGGTTGGACGCATCCGACGCCCGGCGCGCCATACCGCCTGACATGCTGCAGCGGCTGGCCCAGCGGGTGGCAGCCAGTGAAGGACGCCACAGCGGACAAATTCGTATCTATGTTGAAGCCGCGCTACCCATCAGCTACCTCAGGCGGCTAAATAAGCAATGCCGCATGAAAGCGCTGATTCGCCAACGCGCCGTGACGCTGTTTGGCAAGCTGCGCGTATGGGACACCGAACACAACAATGGCGTGCTGATTTACCTGCAGCTGGCTGAACAGGCGATTGAAATTGTGGCGGACAGGGGTGTTGATCGGCAGGTATCCGCTGGGCAATGGCAGGCCATGACTGGGCGCATGGCCAGTGCCTTCAAAGGCGGATTATTTGAAGACGGTTTGACACAGGCCATCGGCGAAGTGTCGAGCCTGCTGGTGGCGTATTTTCCGGTGGCACCAGGGGCTCAGCCCGACAATGCCTTACCAGACGACCCTATAGTTGGCTGAATTAATCCGTAAACCACAATCTTGGCGGGGTTGGTCCGTGTCTGGGTTGGCTGGCAGCTCTGAATCGGTTGCGTATTCGGTTTGAGGGTCGAATCTCGCAGCAATGGCTCTTTACTCCGTTTACAGAAAAATTCGAACGCGCTCGCGGCCCATCAGCTATCGACCCATTTAAAAATTCTCGTCGCGCGCGCGCCCTGACACGACGCGTGCTCGGGGCTTTTACCCATAGGCAAACAGTCTACTCTGTGGTCAACTTCCATATGCCAACAGCTTCTTGCTGCGTCAGCAGCCCACGCAAGTCAAACTCACCAAAGGATTGAGCATGAAACATTTTCTGGCCGGCGTCATGGCCGCTACTGTCTTGATCGGCGGCGC
>JBBAPP010000026.1:13446-19429 GCA_040400775.1 Polaromonas sp.
GCATGAAACATTTTCTGGCCGGCGTCATGGCCGCTACTGTCTTGATCGGCGGCGCGCAAGCGCAGCAGTTTTTCCGCATAGGTACAGGCGGCACGGCTGGCACTTACTACCCAATAGGCGGGATGATTGCCAATGCGGTTTCGCAGCCGGGCAAGATCATCGTCACAGCGCAAGCCTCCAACGGTTCTCTGGCCAATGTCAACGGCATTGCCGGCGGTGCTATGGAGTCGGGCTTTTCCCAGTCCGATGTCGCCACCTGGGGCCAAAAGGGCACCGGAATATTTGAGGGTAAGACCGGCATCCCCGATTTGCGCCTGATCGCCAACCTTTATCCCGAGACCGTGCATGTGGTGGTCAAGAAGGGCTCGGGAATCAAGAGCATTGCCGACCTCAAAGGCAAGCGCGTATCGCTGGACGAACCCGGCTCTGGCACCTTGGTCAATGCGCGTTTGATCCTGGCCGCCTATGGCATCAAGGAAACTGACATCAAGCCCGAATACATCAAGCCGAACCAGGCCGGTGACAAAATGAAGGACGGTGCAATTGATGCCTTCTTCTTCGTCGGTGGCGCGCCAGCCGGCGCGATTGTCGAGCTCGCCAGCAGCGGCTCCGGCATCGAGTTGCTGCCGATTGACGGGCCACAAGCCGAAAGCCTGCGCAAGGCCAGCCCTTTCTTCGCGCCAGACGCGGTGCCGGTCGGCAGCTACAAGGACGTGGCCAGCGTCAATACCTTGTCGGTAGGCGCACAGTGGGTGACCAGCGCCAAGGCTGATACCGAAACCGTTTATCAAATCACCAAGGCCCTGTACAGCGACGCGACCCAAAAAACCCTTGCCGCAGGCCATGCCAAAGGCAAACTGATCACGCTGCAAAATGCGGTCAAAGGCGCAGGCATTCCATTCCATCCGGGTGCAGAAAAGTTTTACCGTGAAGCCGGTGCGCTGAAATAAGCGCCAGCCCACGAGCAGCCGCACAACGGGCGAGGCAATTCGCCCGTTTTTTTCTGACCCAGAAAGAATCGCAATGTCCGCAGACTCCACATCATCGTCGGCCAGCAATTCCCCGGTCGCCGCTGTGCGCTTGCCCGACGAGGCCGCATTACTTGATCTCGAACAAAAGTTCGATCCCGAAATGCGTTTTCGGCCCGCCGTGCCGCCAGCCACACGCATCATCAAGTGGCTGTTGATCACGCTTTCCTGCTTTCACTATTACACCGCTGGCTTTGGCCTGCTGCGCGAAACCACGCACCGTGGCGTGCATCTGGCTTTTGTACTTGGCCTGATTTTTCTGGTGTTTGCCGCGACCCGGCGCAGCAGCGACACGATCTCTAAACACAGCTGGCTCACACCTGGCGGCGTGCCGCTGGTTGACTGGCTGCTCGCGCTCTGCGCGGTGGTCGGCGTACTCTACATTCCCTATGTGTTCGGCGATATCGCGTTTCGGGTCGGTAACCCAAACACTGCCGATGTGCTGTTTGGTACGCTGCTATTCCTAACTTTGCTCGAAGCAACGCGCCGCTCCATGGGTTGGCCGCTGCCCATCATCGCGCTGGGCTTTACCGCCTATGCACTGGCCGGGCCGATATTTCCGGGGCTGCTGCAGCATGCGGGGGCGAGCTGGAGCCAGATGATTAACCACCAATATCTGACCAGCCAGGGAATTTACGGTGTTGCTATTGGTGTTGTTGCGACCTATGTTTTTCACTTTGTGCTGTTTGGCGTGATGGCGACGCGGATTGGCCTGGGCCAGTTGTTTCTCGACCTGGCTGCCTGCGTAGCCGGTCGCTATGCGGGCGGCCCAGCCAAGGTCAGCGTATTTGGTTCCGGCCTGTTCGGCATGCTGAGCGGCTCATCGGTGGCCAATGCGGTCACCGTCGGCTCGCTGACGATTCCAGCCATGATTCGGGTCGGCTACAAGCGGCATTTCGCCGCTGCCGTTGAGGCTGCGGCTTCTACCGGCGGGCAGATCACGCCGCCGGTGCTGGGCGCTGCAGCCTTCCTGATGATCGAATTTTTAAACCTGCCCTACCAGACGATTGTTGCGGCAGCGACCATCCCGGCCTTCATGCATTTTTTTGGTGTTTTTATGCAAGTCCACTTTGAAGCCAAGCGTTATGGCTTGCGCGGGCTGACCGAGGAAGAAATGCCCAAGCTGCGCGAATCGCTGCGCATGCGCTGGCCTACGCTGATTCCGCTGGTGCTTTTGATTTCCATCCTGGTGATGGGCCGCACGCCTTATCTGGCCGCCTTTGTCGGCATCAGCTCCTGCGCCATCGTTGGGCTGACAACCCGGGTTAAAGACAACCAGGCCAAAAACTGGCTGCTGATGCTGGTACTGCACGCGATTCTGATCGCTATCAGCTTTGTCGATTGGGGCGCTGACAGCGAGTTGATCAAGCTAGCGCTGTTTACTTGCGGTGTGGCGCTGACCCTGTCGGTATCCTACTACGCCAAGATTTCGGGCCGCATCAGTTATTCGGTTTTAGTCGAAGCTTTTGAGACCGGTGCCAAGTACGCGCTCGCCGTGGGCGCAGCTGCTGCCACCGTCGGAATTGTGATCGGCGTGGTCACCTTGACCGGTGTCGGCTTCAAGATCAGTTACATCATCACCGGCGCGGCGACCGCGATCGCCGGCGGTGTGACCAATTTTGTGCCCACCGAATGGGTGAGCCTCAATACCTTGACGCTATTGGCCGCGCTGGTGATGACTGGCTTGGTTTGCATACTGATGGGCTGCGGCATACCGACCACCGCCAACTACATCATCATGGTGACGGTCGCAGCGCCCACCTTGGTGCAGCTTGGGGTAGAACCGCTGGTGGCGCACTTTTTCGTGTTTTATTACGGCGTGCTGGCCGACATCACGCCGCCGGTCGCACTTGCCGCCTATGCGGCGGCTGGTATGGCCGGCAGTGACCCGTTCAAGACCGGGAACACCGCATTCCGGCTCGGCATGGCCAAGGTTCTGGTGCCGTTTGTATTTGTGTTTTCACCCTCGCTGTTGCTGGTCGCCAAAGGCTTTACCTGGTATGACTTTATCGTCACCTTTAGCGGCTGCATTCTGGGCATCACTATTTTGGCCGCCGCGCTGTCGCGCTTTTTCCTGGTCGAGATGAAGCGCTGGGAGCAGGGCGTGTGCATCGCTGCGGCGCTGCTCATGGTCGCACCCAGCTTGACTGCAACCCTGATAGGTCTGGCGATGACCGCGCCTGTGATGCTGCGCCAGCTGAGCGCCTGGCGCAGCGCCCGCCTGATGGCAGCCCCGGTTTGAGGCCTTTTTCCATTACTGCTCAGGACGCTGCATGCCACAGGCTTTTCTTGCGCCTTCGACGTCTAATTCCGTTTCCAAATCATTTGTGTTTAGGCGCGAAGCCGCAGGCAGTGCTCTAGCACCACAAGGCGAACCAACAACGACATGGATGATTTAGAAACGGAATAAGCTATGGAGTAAAGTCAGCCCAAGCTACTTGACTGGTTACTTTTTTTTGAGAGACAGTAAAGTTGCAGACCGACTTAGGAAAGTACCAGAGTCAGATATTCACACTAAGTGATGTTGCGCGATTGATCAATGCTGAGTCTGCGATAAAAGGCCCAGCTTGATGTGCATCAGCCCGCTGGATACCTGTCGAAGCGGCGTGAGACTGAAAAAACATGCGCTGTGCGCGCACGTTGAGGATTTATTTTTTGTGCCGGTACTTGCGTAGCGCGGCAATCTGGGCCGCCATCACGGCAAGCTCGGACTGCGCCATGGCAATGTCAATATCGCCTTTGGCATTTTTAAGGGCTTCTTCGGCTGCGGCTTTGGCTGAATTTGCCTTGGCTTCGTCGAGGTCTTTGCCGCGAATCGCCGTGTCACTCAACACCGTGATCGCGTCGGGCTGTACTTCAAGCAGGCCGCCCGCTACAAATACAAACTCCTCGGTTCCGTCGGCTTTTTGAATCCGGACGGCACCAGGTTTGATGCGGGTGATCAGCGGTGTATGGCGCGGATAAATACCTAATTCGCCCGCCTCACCCGGCAAAGCCACAAAAGTAGCTTCGCCAGAAAAGATGGACTCTTCAGCGGAAACAACGTTTACACGAATAGTTGACATAAAAGTTCTCTCAAGTCGCTGACTTTAAACCTTCTTGGCTTTCTCGAAAGCCTCATCAATCGTGCCAACCATGTAAAACGCCTGCTCGGGCAGATGGTCGCACTCGCCTGCAACAATCATCTTGAAACCGCGAATGGTTTCGGCCAGGCTGACGTACTTGCCAGGTGAGCCGGTAAAGACTTCAGCAACGTGAAAGGGCTGCGACAAAAAGCGCTGTATTTTGCGGGCGCGTGCCACCGCCAGCTTGTCTTCGGGGGCCAACTCGTCCATGCCCAAAATTGCAATGATGTCGCGCAACTCTTTGTAGCGCTGCAAGGTGCCCTGTACGGCGCGGGCCGTGTTGTAGTGGTCTTCGCCGACCACGTTCGGGTCAAGCTGGCGGCTGGTCGAATCCAGTGGATCCACCGCCGGGTAAATCCCCAGCGAAGCGATGTCACGGCTCAGCACCACCGTCGAATCCAGGTGCGCAAACGTTGTAGCCGGTGACGGGTCGGTCAAGTCATCGGCTGGCACGTAAACCGCCTGGATGGAGGTGATGGAGCCGACTTTTGTCGAGGTGATACGCTCCTGCAAGCGGCCCATTTCTTCGGCCAAGGTAGGCTGGTAACCGACAGCTGAAGGCATACGGCCCAGCAGCGCAGACACTTCAGTACCGGCCAGCGTGTAACGGTAAATGTTGTCCACAAAGAACAGCACGTCACGGCCTTCGTCACGGAAGGACTCAGCAATCGTCAAACCTGTCAAAGCCACGCGCAAACGGTTGCCTGGTGGCTCATTCATCTGGCCGTAAACCATGGCGACTTTTGACTCTTCAAGCTTTTCCAAATTCACAACGCCAGAATCTGCCATCTCGTGGTAAAAGTCATTGCCTTCGCGGGTACGCTCACCGACCCCAGCAAACACCGACAAACCGGAGTGTGCTTTGGCAATGTTGTTGATGAGTTCCATCATGTTCACGGTCTTGCCCACGCCAGCGCCGCCAAACAAGCCGACCTTACCGCCTTTGGCGAACGGGCACACCAAGTCAATCACCTTGATGCCAGTTTCCAGCAGTTCTTGCGATGGGCTGAGTTCGTCATAGGCCGGGGCTTTGCGGTGAATCGGCGCGGTCAGGGTTTGGTCAACCGGGCCACGCTCGTCAATTGGCGCACCAAGCACGTCCATGATGCGACCCAGGGTTGCCTTGCCGACCGGAACGGTGATGTTGGCACCGGTGTTGTAGACCAGGTTGCCACGCCGCATGCCGTCGGATGTGCCCAGCGCAATGGTACGCACCACGCCGTCGCCTAGCTGCTGCTGTACTTCAAGCGTCAGGGTGGAGCCTTCCATCTTGAGGGCGTCATAAATTTTAGGCATCTGGTCACGGGCAAATTCCACGTCAACCACTGCGCCAATACACTGAACAATCTTGCCTTGAGCCTGAGCCGTAGCGTGAGTATTTACATTCGCCATGATGAGATCCTTGGGTTCTTTAATCTTTAAATTCGTATTCAGGTGGCGCTACTGACGCGCTTAAACCGCAGCAGCACCGCTGACGATTTCCGAAAGTTCTTTCGTGATCGCCGCTTGACGCGTTTTGTTGTATACCAGCTTGAGCTCGCCAATCACGCTGCCAGCGTTGTCGGTCGCAGCCTTCATGGCCACCATGCGGGCTGATTGCTCAGAGGCCATGTTTTCAGCCACCGATTGAAACACCAGCGCCTCAACATAGCGCAGCATCAAATCATCAATCACGACTTGCGCATCCGGCTCATAAATATAGTCCCAGCCGTGATGGTCTTTGTCTGCCTGAAAGTGCGCGTCTGTCAACGGCAACAACTGCTCAACCACTGACTCCTGGCGCATGGTGTTGATGAACTTGGTGTAACACAGGTACACGGTTTTGACCTT
>JBBAPP010000027.1:0-19088 GCA_040400775.1 Polaromonas sp.
GGCTTTTTTCAGTGGCCCGTATCAGCGCCAGTTGCTGGCAGGTGCGGGGCACTTCCCGCAGCGCGAGGTGCCTGACGACGTGCTGGCAGCATTGTTAAACTTTATTGAGTAATCCGTTCCGGGTCTAACCAGCACAGTCGATAAAGTGCGAGTGATTTGGAGACGGTGTTACTCGTATCTCTGAGCAGCTGCCAACAACTGCGGCGTTCCAATCACCTCATTCAACCCCTCGAAATCAAGCATGCTCGTTTGCCAAGGTGCAGTCGTCTGGTGCTGGTGCAGGCTGGCGTAGTAGCCCTGCAAAGTATGTGTCACAGCCCGCACGGTACCGCCCGGAAAAATAACGATTCGAAAGCCGCGTGCGCCTAGCTCGGCTGCGCTTTGCACCGGTGTCTTGCCGCCTTCCACCATATTGGCCAGCAGCGGAATGCGCTGCGCAAACTGTTTGCAGGCATCAATCATTTGCTCGGGCGTTCGCAGCGCTTCAATGAACAGGGCATCCACGCCGCATTCCAGGTAGCGCTCGGCGCGCTCCATGGCGGATTCCAGGCCTTCGGTGGCTACCGCGTCGGTGCGTGCCAATATCAATGTCGATTCGGATTGGCGCGCATCAAGTGCGGCTTTGAGTTTGCCCACCATCTCGCCCACAGGGATCACCGACTTGCCATCCAAGTGCCCGCAGCGCTTAGGGAAGGTCTGGTCTTCGATTTGAACCATGCTGGCGCCCGCGCGCTCGAAGCCTGTGACGCTGCGCATCACGTTCAGTGCGTTGCCAAAGCCGGTGTCGGCATCGACGATGACTGCTGTGTCGACCCGTTCGGTGATGCGTGACAGGGTTTGCTGCACCTCGCTGAAGGTGGTCAGCCCCACGTCAGAGCGGCCCAGCAAAGTGTAAGCAATCGACGCGCCCGACAGGTACAGCGCTTCAAAGCCTGCCTGGCTGGCCACCAGCGCGCTCAGTGCGTCGTACACGCCAGGGGCTAAAAGTGGTTTCGGTTCAGCCAGCCGTGCTTTGAGGTTCATGTTGCTTCTTTCAATAACTGAGCCATGGTTTTGGCAGCAATCGCACCGCCCGCCACGGCACTCAGCAAGCCGTTGCCCGACAGGTAGCCCCATACCGCGTTGCCCGACACGCCGCGCGCTGCACCGCCTGCAGCCAGCAGGTTGGGCATCGCTGTACCGTCTTCACGCAGCACACGGCATTGCGCGTCAATGTCCAGCCCGCCCTGGGTGTGAAACAGGGCCCCGGTGACCTTGATGGCGTAAAACGGTGCGGTGAGCTGGCGTTTGAAGATTCTGGTGTCTGAATAGCCTGCAGAGGATGGAAATACCTTATTTTGGCTATTAAATTGGCCTTCAGGCCAATGGATATATGCGCAAGCAGCTCCTGAATTTATAGCATTGCAGCCGATTAGCACCGACATCTCGGTCAGGTCTGCACAGGTCTTTACTGCGCCTGCTGCCTCGGCCTCACAAAAATCCGGGAAGGTTCTGGCCAGTTTCAAAATCTTGCCGTCAAACACATTCCAAGCCACGCCGCCGGGCTGCGCCAGCACGTGAACGGCGGCTTCTGAATAGCCTTGTGTTTCGTCATGAAAGCGCTCACCACGGGCATTGAGCTGCACGCCGCCTTCCATCATCAGTGCCCAGCTGATCAGCGCGCCTTGCGGCGTGGCCCAGGAGCCGTGGCCCTGGTAGCCCTGCAAATCAGCGGTGCGCGCGCCCATCGCCCGGCCCCAGGCAATGGCACTGCCGTCGTTGCTGGTGTGGCCCGCAAAGAGGGCGTCTTTCATATCCGGTAGCAGCTCGGCGACCATGGCCGCATTACCGCCAAAACCATTGCAGGCCAGCAGCAGAGCGTCGCAGCGCAAATACTCAATACTGCCATCGGGCCGCTTGTAGGCAACACCTGTAATACGCTGCGATGTATCTACCCACAGCTCGGTGACTTGTGCATCACACAAGATGTCTGCACCTGCTGCCAGAGCCGCGCGTTCGAGTTGCGCGACCAGTGCAGCGCCGGTTTTTTCAGGCACAGCGTGCATACGGCGCACGCTGTGGCCGGGGTATAAAAAGCCGTCGAGAACTATAAATTCAATAGCATGTTGCACGCATAGCACGTCGATAGCAGGGCCAATCGCTTCTGAATACGCCTTGACCAGATGCGGCGCAGCCGTGTCGTGCGCTTTGGCTTGAATGTCGCGTGCAAATTGCTCGGGGCTGTCCTCAATACCTGCCGCCTTTTGAACTGCTGTCCCCGGCGCGGGGATAAAGCCTGACGACAGCGCGGTGGAGCCCGAGGGCCGCGCATCGCGCTCCAGCAGCACGCAATCAATGCCCGCATTACGCAGCGTGATGGCTGCCACCAGCCCGCACGCACCCGCACCAACAATGGCAATCGGGATGTGCGGTGCGCCTTGCGGCGGTATGCCGATAACGATAGTAGGCATCATCACACCGTTCGGGCTGAGCTTGTCGAAGCTGCTGAGTACGCTGAACCTTTCGACAAAGCCTGTCCTGAGCCTGACGAAGGGCTCAGGGTGAACGGTAAAAAAGTAGCGACAGTTTCAAACAACATCATCAAGCCGTCGGCCTGAACAGATACTGCCCGCTCGGTTTACCAAGCACCTGGCCGTTTTGATAAATCAGCTTGCCGCGCAAATAGGTTTCATCAACGCGCGCTGACATTTCCAGCCCCTCAAACGGTGTGTAGCCCTGGGTAGATGGTGAATCCTTGGCGTGAATCGTCCAGGTCTTGGCGGTGTCGACCAGCGCGATGTCTGCGTCAAAGCCTGCGGCAATGTCGCCCTTGCTGTTCAGGCCGTAGCGCTGCGCCGGGTTCCAGCTGGTCACGCGCGCCATATGGTTGTAGCCCATGCCGCGCCGTGTACCTTCGCTGATGAGGGCGGGCAGCATGTACTCGGTGCCGCCAAAGCCGCTCTTGGCCATCCAAATTTTTCCAAAATAGTTGCCGCCGTTTTCACCACCATACTGCTTGGGCAGCTTCATCTCATGCCTGCAGCAGGCGTGGTCGCTCACCACCCAGTCCAGCTCACCTGCCAGCAGCGCATCCCATAAAAACTCCACATCAGCGCGTGGGCGAATCGGCGGGTTGACTTTGGCCAGCTCGGCGGCCTGGCTGGTGATGTCCAGCATCAAATGGCCAATCGTTACTTCACGCTTGAAGTCAATGTGCGGAAATGTCTCGGCCATCATCATCGCTGCCTGCACGGCCTTGCGTGACGACAGGTGCAACAGGTTGATATTGGGCAAAGCGGTCTCGTTGGCCAAATAACTGGCAATAAAAACCGCCAGACCTTCAGAGTGCTGCGGCCGTGATGCGCTGTAGGCTGCCAGGCCTGTCAACGACTTGTCTTTCTCGACAATCTTGGTGTACGCCGTCATGATCTCTGCCGTCTCGCAATGCAGCGACAGCGAGATTTGGTTCGCCAAATGCGGCATTTGCTCACGCGCCGCCTGGATGCCGCGCATGATGAATTCAAAGTGCGCATAGTCGTAGCGCTCGTCTTTGCCAATCATCAAAAAGTCGCGCTGCGCATCCGACGCGCCATGCAGCCCGTGCGAGCCATAGAACATGAAAATCTTGAAGCTGGACACACCAAACTTTTCAATCAGCTCGGGGATTTCCTTGATGTGCGTGCTGTCCATGGGCGCGAGGTGAAAGCCGTAGTCGACATGAAAGCGGTTTTTGGCAGCCTTCAGCACTTCAGGGTAAAACTTTTTGTACGGCCCGCCCTTGTTCATGTAGTACTGGCCGGTGCGAAAGTAGTTCAGGCTGCTGGTCACGCCGCCCATGGCTGCAGCCTTGCTTTCGCTCACTGCATCTTCTTCAAGGGGGGAATAAATACCGCTATGCATGTGCGCATCGACGACACCGGGGAAGGCCAGCCGGTACTTACCGTCATGCACGATTTTTGCGCGCGTTATGGCAATGCCGGGGGCTACCAGGGCAACCTTGCCGCCCGTAATTGCGATGTCGGCATCAAACACCACATTCCCGTGTGGGCGTACTACGCGGGTGTTTTTAATCAGTAAGTCGAATTCGGGTTTGCTCATGTGGATACCTTTGTTAGCTGGGTGTGTTACGGGTTTGTTTGAGTTGATTGACCAGCCCGCCTGAGCGGATCAAATCCAGCAAAAAATCAGGAATAGGCTCTGCTTTTATTTGCTTTCCAGGATAAAAATTGACCTCTAAACCAATAGATACGGGTGCAACAAGCTCCTGATTCAATAGCATTTTACTGTCCGGGTAAGTTAACAGCAGCAGCCCCAGGTTGAACGCGTTGCGAAAAAAAAGGCCGCCGTAGCTGGGCGCAATCACTGCCGCTATACCTAAGTGCCTAAGCGCTGCCGCCGCTTGTTCGCGCGATGAGCCGATGCCGAAATTTTGCCCTGCCACGATGATGTCGCCCGGCTTCACATTACGTGCAAAATGGGGCAGCAGGTCCTCAAGGCAATGCTCGGCAATTACGTCTACAGCATGCTGCATGTACGCGCCGGGGGCCAGCGCATCGGTATCGACATCATCCCCGACATGCCACACCTTGTGCCAAGTGGGGTGTTCATTTGTCGTCATGCCAGCACCTCACGCGGGTCGGTGATGCAGCCACGCAACGCCGATGCGGCGACGGTGTAAGCTGAGCCTAGATACACCTGCGTGCTGGCCGAGCCCATACGGCCTTTGAAGTTGCGTGCGGTGCTCGAGATGACGGTTTGGCCGTCTTCAAACCCGCTGCCGTAACCAGCACACGCACCGCAGGCGCTGGGCAGGAGCGTGGCACCAGCATCCAGCAGGCTTTGTAAAATACCTTCGGTTTTTGCAGCGGCCAAGTCTTGCAGGCTGGCAGGTGCCAGCATCAGCTGCACGCCGCTGGCTATCTTTTTACCGTGCAACACTTGCGCCGCAAAGCGCAGATCGTCCAGTTTGGCACCCGTACATGCACCTATGTAGGCGACATCGATTTTGCTGGCTGCATGGTCGGCAATCGGTACGCCATGCGCCGGGCTATGCGGTGCGGCGAGTTGCGGGCTAAGCGTGCTGGCATCAAAGTGGTGTTCCACATCAAAAGTGCCGGGGTCTGATATAAGATCTGCAGCTTCGCTAGGCCGCTTTAGCCATTGCCGTGTTGTGCTATCAGCCGCCACCAGCCCGGTTTGCGCGCCCAGCTCGGCGCTCATGTTGCACAGCGTCATGCGCTCTTGCATGGAAAGCAGCTGGACGGCGTTACCGGTAAATTCGACTGCCTGGTAGTTCGCGCCGTTCATGCCGAAACTCGCAATCATGGCCAGCATCATGTCTTTGGCGCACACGCCTGGGCTTAACTTTCCAGACCAGTTCATGGCGATGGTTTGCGGCACACGCAGCCATATTTTTCCCGTCACCACCACGCCCAGCATTTCGGTGCTACCAATGCCAAACATATACGCGCCGAACGCACCTCCCGTGGGGGAGTGCGAGTCACCGCCCACACAAAACATGCCGGGCTGAATATGCCCGTGCTGCGGCACCACTACATGGCAAATACCCAGGCTGTCGTAGACATGCGGCAGCGCTTGTTCACGCGCCCAGTCGCGCGCGATTTTGACAATCTTGCGAGCCGCGTCATCATGTTCAGGCACGTAGTGGTCCATCACCAGCACGATTTTGGAGGCGTCCCAAATCTTTGCACCCAGTTCTTCGAGCATGGGTTTGAGCCGGCGCGGGCCTGATGAGTCGTGAAACATGGCCAGGTCGACCTGGCAGGTCACGATGTCGCCCACCACGACCAATGGCAGACCAGCAGCGCGTGCAATCAGTTTTTGCGCAAGTGATTGGGCTATCTTCATTCCGGCTTCGCCCCCGAAAACTTGACCACTTTGGCCCAACGGGTGATCTCATGCTGTACAAATATCGCAAACTCTTCAGGCGAATTGCCCGCAGCCATCGAGCCTTCAGCCGCCAGTCGCCGGCGCATATCAGGTGCGGCAATGCCTTGCCGGGCTGCATCGCTGATGCGCTTGGTTAGCTCTACACCCATGCGCGCCGGGCCAAACAAACCAAACCAGGCGCTTGACACATAGCCCGGCAGCACTTCGGCAATCGCTGGCACATCGGGAAAGGCGCTGAGCCGTTCAGCACTGGTCACGCCCAGGGCTTTAAGCTTGCCCGTCTTGATGTGCGCCTGTGCGCTACCCACCGCTGCAAACATCAGCTCCACCTGTCCGGCGATCACGTCTTGTATGGCGGGGGCTGTGCCCCGGTACGGAATATTAACAATGTAGGCACCCGTTTGCATTTTGAACAAATCACCTGCCAAATGCAGCGATGAGCCGATCGCACCAATGGCAAAGTTAAGCTTGCCGGGATTGGCTTTGGCCAGCGCTATCAGTTCGCGTACGTCTTTGGCCGCAACAGACGGGTGCGCTACCAGTAGGGATGGCGAGGTAGCCACGCAAGTCAGGGGCGTGAAGTCTTTGAGCGGGTCAAAAGGCAATGACGGATAGAGCGAGGCATTGATGGCGTGGCTGGTAAAGCTCATGAGCAGCGTGTTGCCATCAGGCGCGGCCTTGGCGACGGCATCAGCGGCAATGTTGCCGCCTGCACCAGGTCGATTTTCAACCACTACCGCCTTGCTCAGCAAGCGGCCAAGTTCTTGCGCCAGTAACCGCGCCAGCGTGTCTGTAGAGCCACCTGCCGGTGCACCTACTAATATTCGGGCGGGCGTAGTTTGGCTTGTTTGGCTATGCACGCGGGAAGCTATCAAGGCAAAAGCACTGAGCAAAACAGCACGGCGATTAAATGGCGTCACGTTAAAGCCCCAAATACGCTTTGCGCAGCGTGTCGCTAGCCAGCAGCTCAGCCGGCAGGCCTGCAAAACGGATGCTGCCGTTTTCAAGCACGTAAGCCCGGCCTGCTATTTCCAGCGATTGGCCGACGTTTTGCTCGACCAGTAATATCGCCAAACCATCGCCGCGCAGCTGTGCAATCAGGTTGAACAATTCTTCCACCAGTAAAGGCGACAGGCCTAAAGAGGGCTCATCCAAAATCAATAATTTGGGTTCAGCCATCAGGCCACGGCCAATCGCCAGCATTTGCTGCTCACCACCGCTCATGGTGCCCGCCAGTTGGCTCAGGCGCTCTTTCAAGCGCGGGAAAATACCAAAAACCTTGTCAAGATTAGTTGCCCGCCGCGCGCGTGCGCGGGTGAAAGAGCCCAGTTCCAGATTCTCCAGAACACTCAGGTTGGGGAAGACTTTACGGCCTTCAGGCACCTGAATCAACCCCGCCTTGACCACATCCCGGTAATGCGCAGCGCTTAAATTGCCGCCATCAAACTGCACGCTGCCAGCCCATGCCGAATAAATGCCACAGACCAGATTCGCCAGCGTGGACTTGCCTGCACCGTTGCTGCCCAACAGCGCGACGATCTCCCCAGAGTTAACGGTTAAATTAACACCGCGCAACACCTCAACCTGGCCGTAGCCGCCGCGCAGGTTTTTGATGTCCAGCAGGGCGGTCATGCAGGTGCCTTGCCAAGTTCCGCGGCGCGCAAGCGTGCGGCGGTGCCATGGCCCAAGTAGGCCTCAACCACTTTTTCGTTGTGGGTGACTTCACTGGGCGAGCCTTCGGCAATCAATTGCCCCTGCGCCAGCACCCACACATGCCCGGCCAGGTTCATCACCGCTTGCATCACGTGTTCAATCATCAGCACGGTGATGCCGCTGTCTGCAATGCCTCGCACGACAGGGATCATCTCGGCAATTTCTTGCGGGTTCAGTCCGGCCAGCACCTCGTCGAGCAACAGTAGTCGTGGTTGGGTGGCCAACGCGCGTGCCAGCTCAAGCCGCTTGCGGCCAGCGACGGTCAACTCACCCGCAGGTTGGTCAATTTGTTTTGACAAGCCAACTTGCGTTGCTATGCGCTCGGCTTCAAGTAAAGCTGGCTGGCGTTTTTTGACATGCAGGTGCGCGCCCACCGCAATGTTTTCACGCACAGTTTGTGAGGCAAAAGGTTGCACGATTTGAAAGGTGCGCGTCATGCCATGGAGGGCATTGATGTGTGGTGCACGGCCTGTGATGTCCAGGCCATCAAAATGTACACTGCCACTGTCGGGCTTTAAAAATCCTGACATTAGGGCGAACAGCGTGGTTTTGCCCGCACCGTTCGGGCCAATCAACGCTGTCAGACTGCCTGTGGGCACGCTGAGCGAGACATTTTGCACCGCCTTCAAACCACCAAATGATTTGGACAGGCCGTTGATGCTGAGCAGCGCATGGGTCATGGCTTGCTCTGGTTGTTGAAAAGTGATTTGACCGTCGCGCCCAAGCCCGCAATGCCGCGTGGTAAAAACATCACAATCAACACCAGCACCACGCCGTAAATCACCATGTTAATACCCGGCAATTGGCCAAACAAATTGCGCGTGATGTCGGCCAACACATGTAGCACCACTGCACCCAGCACCGGCCCCCACAGTGTGCCAATGCCGCCCACAATGGCCGCTACCAGCGCTTCAACCGAGGTGCCAGGTCCAAAGGCAATGCCAGGGTCAATGTACTGGAACACCTGTACATAAAAAGCACCACCAGCGCCCATCAAAGCGCCTGACAAGCCAATCGCACCGAGCTTGACGCTAAAAGGATTCACGCCAATCGCGCGGGCGGCGTCTTCGTTGTCGCGCACCGCTTGCAGGTAGGCGCCAAAGCGCGAATGCTTGAGCCACCAGGTGACAAGCAGCGCCGCCGCGACAAAACCCAGCATCAAGTAAAGGTAACCCTTGCGCGTCGCAAACTGCATGTTGGCAAACGATTCGCTGAGCGGAATCATCAGGCCCACACCCGCACCGGTGAAAGGCACAGACAGCGCTAGGATGCGAAACACCTCGGCAAAGGCAAGTGTGACGAGCGCAAAGTACGAACCCTTTAGACCGTAGCGAAAAGTCAAACTGCCGACGGTCAACCCGATAGCGGCACTGCCAGCCACCGCAAGCGCTAGCGACGCCCAGGGGTTGAGCCCGAATTGCAGTTGGGCAATGGCTTGGATATAAGCCCCGGTTCCAAAAAACAGGGCATGACCAAATGAAAACTGCCCGCCAAAACCACCCAGAATATTCCAAGCCTGCGCCAGCAGCGCGGCGTACAAAGCCATCATCACAAAATTTAATGCAACACCTGAATGGGTAACCAGAGGAACGCAGGCAACGGCAGCGACAAACAGGGCAATGCTGCCAAGCTCTTTCGTTGTGTTGTTCACGATTTGCCCCCAAATAAGCCTTGTGGCCTGAACAGCAACACCCCAATAAAAATCACAAAAATACCAATCTGCCCAAGCGATTCACCCAGGAACAAGCCGCCCAATGACTCAACCACGCCGACCAGCAGTCCGCCTATCAACGCACCGCCAAAGCTGCCCATGCCGCCCAGCACCACCACGGTAAAGGCCACCAGCACAAAGCCGCTGCCGACTTGCGGGTTGACGTAATAAGCGGGTAATAAAAAGCAGGCTGCAGCACCCAGGCAGGCCAGGCCAATGCCAAAGCTCATCGCGTAGACGTGGTCTACGTCAATGCCCATGAGTTTGGCACCATGCTTTTCTTTGGCGACAGCGCGAATCGCGCGGCCCAAATCGGTTTTTCCCACAATCCACAGCAGGATGCTTGACACGACCAATGCACCTGCAAACGCTACCAGCTTGGGCAGCGCAATCATGGCTGGGCCAATCGGGATGGTGGTCAACGTGTAGGCGGTGTCGATGGTGCGCGTATCGGATTTAAAAAACAGCAGCGCAGCGTTTTCCATGACGATGGAAATACCCAGCGTGACAAGCAAAATATTTTCATCCTTGCCGTGGCTGGCACGGTTGATGATGACGCGTTGTAGCGCGTAGCCCAAAATAAACATACCGGGTACCACCAGCGGTAGCGCTAAATAGGGATCAATGGCAAAGCGTTGCTTGAGCATATAAACGGCGTACAGCGCCAGCATCAACGATGCGCCGTGCGCAAAGTTGATGATGTGCAGCACACCGTAAATCAGCGTCAGGCCCAGTGCGATCAGGGCATAGACCGCCCCGGTCGTCAGGCCGTTGAGAACCGATGAGAAGAGTATGCCAACATCAAACATGTGGGTTGTTCAGGGTGCAAAATCCAAAAAAGGGTAACGATTCAGCCCTCTTACTCCATCCCCTTACGGTGGAGGCTTGGGATAGGGGTACACACGAAGGCGGCAATCTTTCTGCATTTACTCCGCCCCTGCCCTCCCCCGGAAGGGGAGGACGCAAGACAGCTATCTTCCAGGTAGTTACAAAATCACATGCGGTTTTGACATCACGCTTTTAAAGGAAACACAGCATCCACTTCACGGTAATCACGCGGGACGATGACCTTGATGTCGTTTTTATAAACTTGCGTCATCAGCGGTTGCGCGCCCATGTTCTGGCCGTTCACAAACTTGGTCGGACCGTACGGCATGATGTGGTCGGCAAAAGTGCTGTTGGCCAGCGCGTCAATGATGGCTGCGCGGTCTACTGACTTGGCCCGGTCAATCGCATCAGCCAGCAAACGCATGCCGGTGTAGGCCATGAAGACCTCGTAGCTGAAGAACAGGCCCTTGGCTTCGACCCGTTTTTTCAGCTCTAGAGAGCGTTTGTCTTTCGGGTTAAACCAGTGGTTGCAGTCGATGATGCCGTTGGCTGCATCGGGGAATTCCTTGACAAACTTGTAGCTGGATGCCGCGCCGCCGAGCACCGAAAAAATCGCTTTTGGAGCCACTTTTTGCTGCTGCATGGTACGTACCAGTAGGGCGTATTCGTTGTAGTAGTTGGCGGGAATCACGATATCTGGGTTCACGGCCTTCATACGCAGCACGATGTTGTTGAAGTCGCGCGTTGGATTGGCGTGCTTGATGACTTCTTTGACGTCATAGCCGTAACCCGGCAGCTCACGCGCCAGCAAATTCGCTGTACCGGTGCCGAAGAGTGACTCTTCATGAATGATCATGATTGTTCTGGCGGGTTTGCCAGCGGCTGTGTTCAGCACATGCAGGTTGACCACTGCCACCTCAGCGCATTTACGGTAGCCGGGGCCAAAGCGAAAAGTGTTTTTCAGACCGCGTTCAACAATTTGGTCTGCCACCCCGACATCCACCACATGCGGCAGGTTGTACTTGGCGGCGGCCTGCGTGGTGGCCAGGCAAATGGCCGACGCAAAAGCGCCAAGTACTGCAGAGACACCGGCCTCGTTCATTTTTTCAATTTCAGCCGCCCCAGCTTGCGGTGATGACTGGGCATCCCCTAGCAGCGCTTCAATTTTTGCACCACCCAGGGACTTGATGCCACCTGATTTGTTGATGTCTTCAATCGCCATCAACGCACCCTCACGGCACTGCTGGCCCGAGTAAGCCAACGCGCCCGTCACGGGGTGCAGCACGCCAATTTTGATGGTTTTGGGCTGCGCTCCCGCGACCAGCGGGAAGGCCAGTGCCGAGGCGGTAGCCGCTGACTGGGCGATGAATTGACGGCGTGAAGCTTTGGAAACTTGGCAAGGATGCGGCGTAGACATGGTGACTCCTGGTTAAAAGTTAACTTGAAATTTCAAGTGAAACGGGCTGATAAATCTTTGCTCACCCAGACCTTGGCATCAATGTTGCCCACGCGGGAGAGTTCCATCTGGTATTCGTAGCGGTCAGGGCGGTACAGGCCATGCAGCCACTGGACTGGCTTGTCGACCTCGTCATAAATCAAGCGCCGCACGGCTAGCAGGGCGGTACCGACCGAAACGTCCAAATGCTCGGCCACGCTGGCATCCGCCAGCCGCGCTGAAATCGTCTGGTGCGCTCGGCCGACCTTCACGCCGGATTCTTCAAGCAACACCAAAATGGGTTTTTTGGCCAGTTCCCGGCGGCCAAACGACCGAGCCAGCGCCTGCGGCACATAGGTGGTAATGTGCGACAGCGCGCCTTCTTTGGTGCTGCGTACCCGTACCGCTTTTTGCACTTCATCACCGGCTTTGATTTGTAATGCGCTGGCCACCGCCTCGGACGCACCAATGCCTCGCACCTCGAGCACCTTGACCGAGGTTGTCAAACCCATGCTGACCAGGTTTTCCAGCAGTCCAGTCAAGTGTGCGCGCTGCTGGGTAGCGCTTTGAACATTGGCATCTACAGGCCGCGTGCCCCGGCCAGCTTCGCGAGAAATCAGCCCTTCGGAAGCGAGCTGAGCCAAAGCCCGCCGAACCGTGACCCGCGCCACACCAAATTGCTTGACCAGCGCCAGCTCACCCGGAAAACCGTCAGCAAACCGCCTATCGGCCAATTGCTCACGCAGCACCAAGTACACACGGTGGTATTTGGGTAGCGGTAGCTGTGAAGTTGCGGAAGCTAGCAAAGCCATGCGTACATGCTAGGGCGGTTTTTAATGTCCTGTCAATAGGACATTTGTAATTTACCAATTACCAGGAATCAGCTGTGCCTGGAAAATCACAGCAATCACTTTTTGGCGTCCGATTTTTTTAAAACTGGGGCCGCGGATCTGGCTTTGCCAGTCCGCAGGCACGAGGCCGCTGCTCCGAGACCGCTTGAGCGGGCTTGGACTGCCTCCAGATGCGCAGCCTCAGGAAGCGGTGCGCCCTGTAAGGGCAGCGCCCCCTCGGGTGGTGCAGAAATCTACATGTATTGGGCGAGCGCTGGAGCTCGACTTTTCAAACAGGGGCCGCGGATCTGGCTTTGCCAGTCTGCAGGCGCAGCGCCCCCTTGGGGGGCAGCGGCCACACGCAGTGGGCAAGCGTGGGGGCTCTATTTCTCAGCAAACGCCCGTTCAATCACAAAATCGCCCGGCTTGGACGTGGTGCCTTCTTTGAAGCCTTGGCCTTCTAGCATGGCTTTCAGGTCTTTCAGCATACCGGGGCTACCGCAAATCATCACGCGGTCGTTGGCGACGTCTAGCGCGGGCAGTTTCAGGTCTTCAAACATCTGGCCGCTGGCCATCAGGTCGGTGACCCGGCCCATGGTGCGATACGACTCGCGGGTCACGGTGGGGTAGTACAACAGTTGTTTGCCGATCATCTCGCCTAAAAACTCGTGCTGCGGCAAATGCTCGGTGACCAGGTCGTGGTAGGCCAGCTCGTCTTTTTCACGCACGCCATGCACCAGCACGACTTGCTCGAAAGCCTCGTAGGTTTCCGGGTCGCGGATGATGCTCATGAAGGGCGCCAGGCCGGTACCGGTCGACAGCAAATACAGGCGTTTGCCTGGCAGCAGGTAGTCAATCAGTAGCGTGCCGGTAGGTTTTTTGCCAACGATGACGGTGTCGCCAACCTGGATGTGCTGCAGGCGTGAGGTGAGCGGTCCGTCGGGCACTTTGATGCTTAAAAACTCCAGGTGGTCTTCGTAGTTGGCGCTGACGATGCTGTAGGCGCGTAGCAGCGGCTTGTCGTTGACCTTCAGGCCAATCATGGTGAAGTGGCCATTGCTAAAGCGCATGGACTCGTCGCGTGTGGTGGTGAAGGTAAATAATTTGTCGGTCCAGTGGTGGACGGACAGCACCTGTTCTTCGTTGAAAGCGCTCATGGGGGTGGGACGTTTTAAGAGGGGAAACCCAGATTTTAACGTCCCTGGCGTTTCAAGAGGCGAAGTGGTCAAAGGACGTGAAGGGTGCTGTCATGGGCTGGCCATGCCTGTCCACCAAGTGCAAACCGGGCGCGCTTTGAACCACGCCGATGCGGGTAACAGGGGTTTGGCTGCTCGTGGAGGCCGCAGCAACTGCCTGGCGTGCGGATAGCGGCGCGGTAAAGGCTAATTCGTAGTCATCGCCGCCTGAAAACACGGTTTTGAGCTGTTTTTGGGTGTCAAATAGGCCTCTAGCCCAATCAGTACGTGCGCAAGCAGCTATTAAATTCATAGTATCTTCAGCGCCTATCCGCGCGCCTACGCCGGATGCTTTCAGGACATGACCCAGATCGCCTGCCAGCCCATCGCTGATGTCAATGGCTGATGTAGCAACGCCGCGCAGGGCGGTGCCCAGTGCGACGCGGGGAGTGGGTTGCTCCAGCCGCAACCTGGCCTGCGCCAATACGCCATGTGGCAACTCAATCTTGCCTTGCAGCGCCTCCAGCGCCAGCCGCGCATCGCCCAAGGTACCGCTGACGTAAATGTCGTCGCCCACCTGCGCCCCTGACCGCAGCAGGGCTTGGCCGCGCGGCACTTCGCCAAACACGGTGATACAGATGTTGAGAGGCCCTTGTGTCGTGTCGCCACCTATCAGTTCGCAGCCATGCGCATCGGCCAGTGCCCAAAGCCCGCGTGAGAATTCGTGCAGCCAGGTTTCGTTAATTGACGGCAATGCAAGCGCGAGCGTGAAAGCCACAGGCTTTGCGCCACAAGCAGCCAAGTCACTCAGATTAACTGCCAATGCTTTGTGACCGAGTGCGTAGGGACGCACATCATTGAAAAAATGTCGGCCCTCAACCAACATGTCGCTGGAGACGGCCAACTGCATCCCCAGCGAGGGGTTGAGCAGTGCGCAGTCGTCACCCACCCCCAGCGCCGCATGCTTGGCTTTGCGGGTGAAGTAGCGGGCAATCAGGTCAAATTCGGTCATCCGCTAAGGATACATCCCTCGCCTCTGTCAGCTTTGCCCGTAAGCGGCATCTCCCCTGAAGCGTTGCGCCGCCTGCCGCACCACCTCAGCCAGCAGCGCTTCTTCGCCCTGCCTGTCGCGCAGCCAGCGGGCATCGTTTTCGCCACGTTCTACACCGCTGTGCAGCATGCTGAGAAATGATGACGCACCCAGCCGCTGGGCATGCACCTCAATTTGCCGAAAGGTCAGCCAGATGTGCTCGCGCAGCGGCATGTGCTTGCCCGTGACAGGGTCTACATACACCGCGTCCAGCCCAAAGCGGCAGGCCTGAAAGCGGTTGTAGGTGTAGACCAAATAGTCGTCTTCATGCGGCATGAAGGGCTGGTCATGCATAAACCATGCTGCCAAAGCCTGCACAAAGCCTGACAATGCGGCGGCGCGTGTGACCGTCAACGGGGTGTCAAATACGCGGATTTCAATCGTGCCAAATTCAGGCTTGGGTCGAATGTCCCAATAAAAATCCTTCATGCTTTTAACCACCCCAGTGCGCGTCATTTTGTTGAAGTAGGTGGTGAAGTCGTCCCACGTCAGTACAAACGGCGCACGGCCCGAAAGGGGAAAGGCGAACACTGAGTTGAGCCGGGCTGAGTCGAACGCCGTGTCTTGCCCCTGCACATACGGGCTAGACGCCGACAGCGCAATAAAGTGCGGAATGTAGCGCGACATACGGTGCAACGTCAGCAGCGCGGTGTCTGGATCCGGGCAGCCCACATGCACGTGCTGGCCAAAAATAGTGAACTGCTTAGAAAGGTAGCCGTACAGCTCTGAAAGTTCTTTAAAACGCGGCTTGTCGTAAATCCGCCGCTCATGCCAAGCCTGGTAGGGGTGGGTGCCACCGCCGACGATGGCAATGTTCAGCTTGTCAGCGGTTTTGACCAAAGCATCGCGTATTTGCGAGAGCTGACCCAGTACCTCGGATGACGACTTGCAGACCCCGGTTGATATTTCAATCATGCTCGATGTCATCTCAGGTACGACAGCGCCAGGCAATGGTATTTTTTTCATCAGGCGCAGCATGTCTTCAGCATACGGGGCCAGGTCGTAGTCATGGGTGTTGACGAGTTGCAGCTCCAGCTCTACACCCAAGGACAGGGCCTCTGATTTTTGAAAGGCTTCAAGACTCATGGACAGGCCCTATGGATGCGTTTCGTACTTGTAATTTGGATGGCTGTGAGTTTTCGCCTGCGCGCCTGATGGCCACGCTGGCCAGCACCGCGCCCAGCACCTCCATCAGCAAAATAACCGGCAGCGCGATGCTGGCAATTTGCTTACCCAACAAGGGCGATGCCAGCATAAAAGTTGACACCAGCAGCAAGGCTACAGACGACATGGGCAACATGGCACAGCCGACCCATAGCGCCTGCTGCCAGCTGGCGCCACTGCCCACATTGCCCAGCGCTACGCCGACTATTTTGGCCAGTACCCGCACGCCAACCAACGCTGCCACCAGCGTTGCAACTGGGCCGCCCCAATCGGCCTGCGCCGCCACCACAGACACCAGCACAAACATCAGCATGTTCAGCATACTGGAGGCTGTGCCCATTTGACGCGGCCACGACCAGGGACGCGGGTTGAGCTGCTTGAGCAGCATGCCGCCCAGCAGTGCCGCCAGCGGTGCCGAGCCACCAAAGTGCGCTGCCAAAGCCGCACCGGCAGCAATCACGGCCAGCAGCAAGATGGCGGTGTTTTCGCTGGTCGGGCTCATCACGCGCAATGCCGTACGCAGCACCAGTGCCAGCCCGGCACCGACGACAACTGACAGGCCTAGTACCACCAGTACGGGGTAAAAACTGCTGCTTAAAGTAATCTTGTCCAGCGCTTGTTCCCCGCGGCTCATCAGGCCTGCGCTGGCACTGCACAGGCTCAAAGCGTACAGCGTGCTCAAGGTTGACAGTACCATGGCCCGCTCGCTGACGGGGCCAGACGCACGGGTGTCAATCAGGACCCGCGCCAGTACGGCGGGTGATGCGGCCATGGCCAGCATCGCCAGTGGTTGGGCCACCGCATCGCTTACACCCATCCATTGCATGGCGTAGTACACGGCAATCAGGGTCAAACCTGATTCAAGCAGGCTTTGTACCAGCACCATCGGGTTGTGTTTAAACCAGCGCAGCGGAATGCGGCCACCGGCCTCAAACAGCACCACCGCCACGCCAAGCTCCAGCAAAAATAGCCCGATACCTTGCAGCGGCCATACCGCACCGGTAAAGCCGGCAAAGCCCGCCACGGCTCCAATCAATGAATAGCCGATGACTTTTGGCAGGCCGGTATAGCGCTGTACCAAATGGCCTGCCGCGGCCGCCAAAGCCAGCAGCACAGACCACTGCACGGTTGCCAGGCCGGCTGAAGGTTTGATCCATTCTGCCCAGATGTTTAAAAGGTCTTGCGCCAAAACTACGCCTCTCAAAGTTAGCTTTGACTGTACGGGCGTTCATGCGCTGACTGTGTAGGAGGGCAGCGCGACTCGCGTTCCTGCCTGCAAAAAAACTGACGGGCTATTGTTTGGGTACAAAAAAACTGCCAGGCTGGCTGCGCCACCGCGCCCAGATGGCGCGGCTGATGCGTGCCCTGTCAATGCCGCTGACGTTGTGCGCTTGCAGTGCCAAGCGAAATGCACAGTAAAAACTAACCGATAAATTCAGCGCACCAATCAGTGGAATCGCCGCGATACACCACCAGATCAACGGCTGCTTGAAGGCCTCCAAGCCCAATGCTGCACCCGCCGCGGCGAGTTGCCCGGCAGACAAGGTGACGTGGCGTACTTCGAGTTCAAGACCAAAAAAACCTGTGACTGCGGGAATCAAGCCCAGCATAAAGCCTAGCGAAATATTCGATGCAAAGCCTGAAACGTTTTTCCGCATGAAGCTTGACCAACGTGCTGCACGCTGCGTACCCAGAGCGTTGGTAAAACGTGGGTTGTGGGCAATGGCTGAGTCTAGCCGGTGGAGTACAAACCAGTTTTCAAACCAACCCGCCAGCATGCTGGATATAAACAGAATCAGCCCGGTAAACGCTGCCCACAGCAGTGTTGGCCCGAGCAGCGTCAGCGTGCCCAGCACATGCATCGCCTCTTGCGGGCTGATCATCAAGCGGCCCGCTGACAGCAAAAGCAGCAGATTGACCAACAGCACGACCGGCACCACCATTGACACATTACCCAGCACCGCAGCTACTTGCGAGCGCACCAGGTGCGTGACCTCATCAACAAATGCTTCGATCGCAGCGCCCGAGTGAATCTCTTTAAGCTTGGATGCCATTGCCGGCGCCGTCATGGCGGGCTGCTTGGTAGCCAGCGTCAGATGCAGCAACTGAATCAATATAAAACTGGCTGCATATACAAAGCCTGATGCAAAGCCATTCCAGAAAGCCGACAAGCCAATACCGACCACGGCAAATTTCAAGCCTGTGGTCAGCGCTGTGACTGCGCCGCCGCCCATCGCCTTGCCCAGCATTTGCGTGTATTCTGTGCGGTCACGGGTGATGTAATGCTCACCCGTTTCAGCGCTGCGCTTGGACATTTTGGCCGACAGTAGCGTGGAGTTGGCGCTGATCAATGCACCAATGCTTTTGCTGTCTTGCCCAATCGTCACGCGCTTTGCCAGCAACTTGATGGCTGCCGCTGCAGTGTTGCTGGCCATCAGGGTGTCAAGCAATTCACGCACCCGTACAATGCGCTCGCGCAACTGGCGCAGCATGAACACCATGCCGACTGAAATGCCGTTGTCATTCAAATGCGCGTATACGCCGTTAACGGCTTGTCGGCAGGTTTCTAGTCGGGCACGCAGCTTGGCAATCGCTGCTTTCAGCTCGTCATCACCCTGGGCCGGGTCAAAAAAGATCTGCCGCAGCTCAGCCAAATCGTTAGACAGCGGATGAAAAGCCCGGTCATCGTCGTTGGCTCTGTTCATGCGCAGGCGCAGCTCGGGTGCAAAGCCGGTCGCGCGAATTTGTGCCGTGCAATACGTCAGCGCGTCCATCAAGTGGTGCTGCCAAACCAATCTGTCAGCAGCTAAATTACCAGACAGCAGAGTCACCAATTGCGCAATCTGCGGATCAGCTATGGCCGCCAGCCATTGCGCATCAAAACGCGTCGGTGCGACCAGCGTGAAAAGCTCGGCTGCGTCTATGGTTTCCGGCGTACCCGGCAATATTTTGCGGCGCAGGCGGTCGCTCAGTTCACTCACAAACGCCGTCCGCGGTGCAAAGCCGAAGTCAGCCAGCAAGGTGGTCACGTCAAGCGTTTGTAGCAGCACTTGCCACCAGGCTTTCAGGCGCTGTTCAAGCTCTGGCCGCGCATGCACGGCATCTATAAAAGCTTGCAGCCTTGAAATACTGGCTTCAGGCGAGCTTTCGTCACCGCGCAGCCATGCAAACAGCGCAATCAACCAGACATGCCGCTCGGCCAAGCTGGCCTGCGGGTCCAATTCGGCGAGCAGTGTGCGCAGGTCTTTCATTT
>JBBAPP010000028.1:0-3815 GCA_040400775.1 Polaromonas sp.
CCGCTACACAAAAATGTGGGAGATGGCTTGTTTAGCTGGTTTTTTGAATGGACGCGAGGTTGCCAAGCGAATGGTCTCCAGAGCCAATAACAGCGAGCCACAAACAGGCGGTATTAGCCAAAAAGGAACAATTATTTTTACCGGTGCCACCGCATCTTTAAGAGGTAGTGCAAACTTTGCTGGATTTTCAGGAGGAAAAATGGCCTTGCGTGCCCTAGCTCAAAGCATGGCTCGCGAATTGGGCCCTCTGGGTATCCATGTGGCACACACCATCATTGACGGCGCCATAGATACAGAATTCATTCGCACACTTTTCCCTGAGCGATACGCACTGAAGGATCAGGGCGGCGTTCTGAATCCAGACCATATTGCCGACGCCTATTGGATGCTGCACCAACAGCCCAGAGACGCTTGGACGCACGAGCTCGATTTGCGGCCCTATATGGAAAAGTTTTGACTAGACAACCGTTTTAGGAAAAAAATCATGGCAAAAACATTTGATTATTATTTTGACTTTGGAAGTTTAGCCACTTATTTGGCGCACACCCAGATGGACAAGATAACGGCGCAAACAGGTGCCAGCCCAATTTATCTTCCCATGCTATTGGGCGCAGTATTCAAAGCCACAGGAAACGCCTCCCCCGTCAGCGTGCCTGCCAAGGGCAAGTACATCTTTGTTGACTTCCAGCGTTTTGCAGACAGCTACGGCGTTCCCCTGAAAAGAAACCCTTTCTTTCCGATCATTACCACCACCCTCATGCGCATGCTGACAGGATTGCAAATGCGATCAGATACACGAATGCATGAATTCATGGATGTCATTTTCAAAGCAATTTGGATAGATGCGCTCAACCTCAACGCACCTGAAGTTGTTGAGCAGGTTCTGCGCGAAGCGCAATTTGACCCTAGCGAGTTACTTCAGCTGGCAAACGAGCAAGCCACCAAAGATAGACTCAAAGACGTCACCACACAAGCTGTCGAACGGGGCGTCTTTGGAGCGCCAACTTTTTTTGTTGGAGAAGAAATGTTTTGGGGGCAAGACCGTATAGAGCAGCTTAAGGTAGCGCTCAAGTCCGCGGTGGCCCTGAGATGATGCATGCCAAGCGCTACCAAACTGCCAGTTTAGGGGCTTGAAGCTTCGATTCCCCGGACTTGCTAAACCTTGAAGCTGCCCAACACGTTTTTTGGAAACAACGCATCAACCGTCAGCAATCTGTCGCATGCCCCTTGATGGTGGCCAAACTTGCAAAATGCCTCAAGCGTGCTGCGGTTGATCTGGCCACCAGAGTCATTGCCGATACCGTAGGGAAAAAAGTCAGCACCAAAAACGCTCTGCATCCGGCCTGCATAGTCAGCCAGCCAGGGCAGTGGCGCGTGTGATGCAGTGATGTCTGAGAGCCGCGCCATTGACTGCGTTTTGGCCTGTAAAAAGGCTTTATATAGATTCATGGCGACCCAGGGGTGTGCCTCCAGCACAGTGGTTTTGATCACCAGCGCATGCATGATGGGGTAGATGCGGGTGGCTTTGAAATATGCCTCTTCTGCCGCCTGGTAGTCTGGCATCAGGCGCTGCACTGCACCGCTGCCAAATGCAGCTGGGGCACGTGCTGACATGACTGCATCGACGCTGCCGTCCAGCAACATCTGGTTCAGCGACTGGTCTGGCGCGCTGGCGTAGTGGATGCCAGCTGGCAACGTCAAGCGTACCTTTTCAGCACGACCGGGTTGGTTGACCCCGGCTTGTATCCACTGCATGGTGGTCAAGTCCAGACCCAGGTAATCACTCAAATAACCCCTGCCATAAATACCTGCGGTTTGTGCCCACTCCGGTATGCCAATGCGCTTGCCTTGCAGGTCTTCAGGCTTTTGAATGCGACTGCCTGTCTTGACATAAAACATCGAATGGCGGAAGGCGCGCGACACAAACACCGGCAGAGCCGTCATGGAGGTGTCACCCTGGGCTCGCAAAGCAATGTATTTCCCCATCGACATTTCCGAAATATCCCACTCACGGTACAGGGTGAAGCGGTAAAAAATTTCTTCAATCGGCAAATTCAGCGTGCGCAGTTGTACGCCTTCAATGGGCACGCTGCCATCTGTCACGTCGCGGGTTTGGTCGTACGGCCCCAGTGCCATGGTGAGTGGAAGTGGGTTCAATTTACTCAGCCTTGATGTTGGCGGTTTTAATCACACGAGCCCAAGTGTCAAACTCTGACTTGACGTAGCGTTTGAGCTCGTCGGGTGTACTCGCCATGGCTTCTTGGCCGTTTTTGTTCAACAGCTGCTTGTAGTCCACATCTTGCGCGAGTTTGACCATTTCCTGGTTGATGCGTGCAATGATGCTTGCTGGTGTTCCTGCGGGCGCAAACAGGCCATACCAAGAGCTGGCTTCAATGCCTGTGTAACCAAGTTCATTCAGGGTGGGCACATCGGGTGCAGCTTCAATCCGCTTGGGTGATGTGACGGCCAGCGCCCGCAGTTTGCCGACTTGCACAAACGGCAGCGTGGCCACCACGCTGCCAAACACCATTTGGGTTTCCCCCGCCAAGACAGCTGTGGTGGCCTGCGGGCTGCCCTTGTAAGCCACATGCTGAATATCAGTGCCAGTACGCAGCTTGAAGAGTTCACCCACCAGATGCAGCGGTGTGCCCGTGCCACCTGAGCCGTAGTTCAAACTATTGGGTTTGGCTTTTGCCAGCGCAATCAGCTCAGCCACCGACTTGGCAGGAAAGGCCGGGTTGACTGACAACACTTGGTAGCCCTGCGCCACCATGCTGATGGGTGCAAAGCCATTTTGCGGGTCGTAGCCAACTTTGCCCAGGTTGGGTGTCATGGCCATGTTAGCGACAAAACCCAGCAGCAGTGTGTAGCCGTCGGGCTTGGCTCTGGCAGCTTGCTCGGTCCCGAGATTGCCGCCTGCACCTGGCTTGTTTTCAACAATCACCTGCTGGCCCAGCGTGGTTGACAGGCGCTGCGCGACCAGCCGGGCCAGGGTGTCATTACCGCCGCCGGGCGGATAAGCCACGATCAGTTTGACGACGCGGTCCGGGTAGGTTTGGGCCTGCAGCGGGATAGCCACGACCAATGCCAAGAACACGGCTACTGTGAGCGATCGGTGTATTGCGTGGCGCATCATTCAGCCTTGATATTGGCTGACTTGGCCAGTTGCTCAAAACGCACTTTGTCTGAGCGGATTAACCTGACCAGCTCGGCGCTCGTTCCTAGCTGCGTTTCAACCCCCGCGTTTGACAGCCGTTCTTGAACCGCCGCATCCGTCAGTACCTTGCGCACATCCGCTGTGATTTTGGTCACCACATCGGCTGGCATGTTGGCCGGCCCCATCAGCGCGTACCAGGTTGACAGGTCCAGTGGCTTCACGCCCTGCTCTTCGATGGTTGCCGCATCGGGCATCAGAGCGTAACGCTTGGGGTTGGCCACGCCAATCACATTCAGCCTGCCTGCCTTGGCGTAAGTTGCCACCAGGTTGGCACTCAGGGAGGCCAGCGGGATCTGCTCACCCACAACATCGGTCAGTGCCGGGGCGCAGCCCTTGTAGCCTGCATGTACAGCATCCAGGCTGGTCTTTTGTTTGACCAGTTCCATCACGAAATGCATGGGCGTACCGATACCGCATGAGCCGTAGCTGAGCTTGCCGGGGTTGGCCTTGGCATAGTCTTGCAGTTGCTTGAGGGTTTTGACGTTCAGGCTGGGGTGGGCTACCAGCGCAATCGGCGTGATGCCCAGCAGCATGATCGGCGTTAGGTCTTTTTCGGGGTCGTAATTGAGTTTGACCCCCAGGCCCATGTTGGCCACCA
>JBBAPP010000028.1:3915-13390 GCA_040400775.1 Polaromonas sp.
AGGTCTTTTTCGGGGTCGTAATTGAGTTTGACCCCCAGGCCCATGTTGGCCACCATGGTGCTGTTTTGCAGCATCAGCGTGTAGCCGTCAGCCGGCGAGCGTACCACCGCTTCAGAGCCAATATTGCCCGACGCACCTGCCCGGTTCTCGACCGACACGCCTTGCCCCCACATTTGTTGCAAGCTCAAGCCCAACTGGCGCGCCAGCGTGTCAGAGCCGCCGCCTGTGCCGTACGGCACGATGATCCGCACTGGCTTGCTGGGGTAGCTGTCGGCCAGCGCAGGGCTGGCTGCACCTGCGCATGCCAGCGCCAGGCCAAGAATATTTAAAATAGATTTGGCTGTCATGTGGTGTCTCCGGTTTTTTGTTTAGTGTTCTGTTTGGTGTTCTATTTTTTTTGCGGCTGCTGGCAAAGTGGTTGATTGCAGCGCCTCTAGCCGCCAGTCGCCGCCCACATGCTCCCAAACTGCCAGGTATGCGGTGGCAATCTGCTTGCGGGTGCCAGCTCGCATCAACCTGGCTTTCATCGTGCCAGTGACCATGCCGACGGTTCCGATCAGCTTGATGTTCAAGTCGTCGAACGCAACCGTTTCGTAGGTCACCGTGCCGCTTGACAGCAATTGCAAATAAGCCTGCTTGCTGTCGGTGATACCACTGGAGTGCGTGTACGTCATGCTGTCAGCCATCAGCATATCCAGCTTTTGGGTGTTGCTGTCCAGCATGGCCTGACGGCGTGCTTCTTCAGCGTCGAGCAGGCTGGCTTTGCGTTGGGTGGTGTCAGGTGGGGTCATGGCGGTGCAAGGCTGGTTGGGATCGTGTGTCACAACTGTAACGCTTGCTGTCCATCAAGCGTCGCGTGACGTCTAAGCGTTTCTATTTTTGGCAATTTTAAGTATATTTTAGGCCTCTAGCCCTTTATTTTAGGGTGTAAAAAGCTATGAATTAAATAGCGACTCGCGCCTGCTGAGCGCCACTGAAAAGTAAACCCCGACCGCCAGCACCAGCGTGCCACCTGCGGCTACTACCAGCGCTGAGCCCACGCGGTCTATCAGTTTTGCGGCAAAGAACACGCCCACCGACTGGCCCAAAAACAGCGACGCTGCAAACAGCGACATCGCCGTGCCACGCGCTGCAGGGGCCATTTGGGCAGCGTTGGCTTGCAAGGTGTTGTGCAGCATGAAAAAGCCGAAGCCGCCCATCAGGCAAGCGGGCAGGGCCAGCATCCAGAAGGGTGTGAAGGCCACCACCAGCGCTGCCAGGCCCACCAGGCCAGCGCCCAGGCGTGTCAAGCCAGGTTGCCCCAGGCGGTTGATCAAATGCCGCGCCATGGCCATGTAGGTCACGCCGCCCAGCCCAAACAGCGCCACGATGGCGCCGGCACTGGTCAGCGACAAACCCAGCGCGTTGTGCAGGTGCGATGCCCACACCGCCAGCACGCCAAAGCCAGTGGCGCCTTCAATAAAAGCCACCACCAACACCACACGCGACCATGGCCCGGTGATGATGCTCAGGGCCTGGACCACAAAACCTGGCCGTGTAAAGTGTTCATCGGCGATCGGTTCAGCCGGCAGCGCCTGCTGCGCGCGCCAATCGGCAAACAGCAAAGTGCCCACCAGTGTGAACAGCACCGCCATGCAGCCAAAAGCCCAACGCCAGCCCAGCAGGTCTGTCAGCAGCCCGCCCAGCAGCTGGCCGCCGACAATGCCCAGCGTGCTGCCCAGGCCGACTCTGGCCAGTGTTTCTTGCAGCTGGTCATGCGGCGTAATATCGCCCAGCCAGGCCATCGTCAGCGGAATGATGGCTGCTGCGCCGAGCGCCACCATCACTCTGGCCATCACCAGCATCTCCAGGCTGCTGGCAAACGCCGCCACCACACTGCCCACGCTACACGACAGCGTGGCAAAGGTGACGATGCGAAACTTGCCCAGCCGGTCTCCCATGGGGCCATACAACAACTGCGCTGCGCCGTAGACCATGGCAAATACCGACACCACCTGCGCCGCCTGCCCCAGGCTGACTGAAAACACGCGCGACAGCTCGGGCAGCATGGCATCACAAATACGCTGCACCGCCATGCTGGAAAATGTAGCGAATGACAGCAGCAAAATCGATCGTCGATTGGCTGCAGACTGTGGGGTTATTAGGCGTTGGCTCATTCGGGTTGGTTACTATCGAAGGTTGACCCAAATGATTGGGCATTATTCAAGAAAACAAGAGGAAGCATCATGCTCGCGTTATTGTCCGACCCGCAAATCTGGATTGCCTTTGCCACATTGACCATGCTGGAGCTGGTGCTAGGCATTGACAACATCATTTTCATCTCGATTCTGGTTGACAAGCTGCCCAAGGCGCAGCAGGAGCTGGCCCGCAAAATTGGCCTGTTCATGGCGATGTTCATGCGCATTGGCTTGCTGTTTGTATTGTCCTGGATCGTCGGCTTGACGGAACCGCTTTTCACAGCTTTCGGCACCGCTATTTCTGGCCGTGACCTGATTCTGATTTTGGGTGGATTGTTCCTGATCTGGAAAAGCACCGGTGAGATTCATCAGTCGCTCGAAGGCCAAGAAGCGCATACGTCCAGCGCCGTCAAGGCCACATTTGGCGCAGTGATTATGCAAATCATGATCATCGACATGGTGTTCTCGCTCGACTCCATCATCACGGCGGTGGGCATGGTCGATGAACTGGCGGTCATGGTGGCTGCGGTCGTAGTGTCAGTGGGCTTGATGATGCTCTTTGCATCGGCGATTGGCCGTTTTGTATCGGATCACCCAACCATCAAAATGTTGGCTTTGGCATTTTTGGTGGTGGTCGGCGTGGTACTGGTGGCTGAAGGCTTTGGCACCAAAGTGCCTAAAGGTTATGTCTACTTTGCTATGGCGTTCTCACTGGGCGTGGAGCTGCTCAACATCTGGATGCGCAAGCGTTCAGCCAAGCCAGTGCATTTGCACGATGCCTACCGGCCCGCTGAAGCTGATAAATAGTAATTTGAAATACTTTGAGTCTTGTACGCCAGGCTTTTTAAGCATGGTTGATGCGCTGTTGGAAAAACATTTATGCGCGGGCTGTGGCCATATCGTTCCAGCATGTGGTGTACCCGGGCGTTCTACGCTCCTGCTTCATGGACCAGATGCGATGGTCGCCCGCCAAGCCTGCGCTGGCCATCAGTACAGTGCCTCTGCCGTAGCGCTGGTTCAGCCCGTCAAGTGTTGACATCAATCGGCTGTTGTCGGGTGTGCGGTTGTCCTCCAGATGTAGCTCGCCCTGCTGCACCGTATCAGACTGCAAGTCGAGCAGGATGACGCCAGCTTTTGCCAATTTAAAGCCTGGTCGATAAATAGCTTTAAGTCCAGCCAAGGCGGCACTCACAATGGCACCTGTATGGGCAGTTGGCCTTCGGAGGGGGACGTTCACTGAGCGGCTGTACTGTGCATCACCTCGAAACGGGCTGGTACGGACGAAACACATCACTTGCGCTGTGGTACTTCCTTGCTTTCGAAGTTTTTCAGCAGCGCGACTGGCAAAGTGTGTGACCGCTTCATTCAGGTCTGCAAGGTCTGTGACAGGCTGACCAAATGATCGGCTGCAGGCAATTTCTTTTTTGGCTGGTGGTTCGATGTCAAGCTCCATGCAGGGCGTTCCTTGAAGCTCACGCACAGTACGCTCGAGTACGACTGACCACTGACCCCGCACCGTGGCTATGTTCATGCTCGCCAAGTCTTGCGCGGTGGTGATACCCCCTGCATTGAGTTGTGCGCTGATACGTCTGCCGACGCCCCAAATTTCGTTAACCGCGGTAGCTTCTAAAACGGCCTTGCGTTCTGGCGCTGTCATTGCAGCAAAGTTGCAAACCTGTGCCAAATGGGCCGGGTAGCTGCCCGGTTTTCGTTCAGCGTTTTTGGCAACGTGGTTTGCCAGCTTGGCAAGTGTTTTGGTCGGGGCGATACCAACACAGCAAGGAATACCAACCCACTGCAAAATACGCGCACGAATTTTGAAGGCGCGCTCGGTCAGGTTACCCCTGACGCCATCAAGTTCAATAAACGATTCATCGATTGAATAGATTTCTTGTTTCGGGCCAAGGCCGGCTGCCAAGCTCATCATCCGGTCACTCAAGTCACCATACAAAGCAAAGTTTGCCGACAAGGCCACCAAGTCGCTGGACTCCGCCATGTGCTGAATCTTGAACCATGGCGCGCCCATGGCAATACCTAATGCTTTGGCTTCATTGCTTCGGGCAATAGCACAGCCATCGTTGTTGCTTAAAACAACCACAGGCTTGCCCACCAAACTGGGGCGAAACGCCCGCTCACAGCTCACATAAAAGTTGTTTCCATCGACCAGTGCGTACATAAGTGATCAGACCTGAAACTGCTTGATGCTGCTGGTGACCACACCCCAGACTTCGATGGTCTGGCCCTCTTTGGGTACGATGTCTGGAAAAGTGGGATTTGCTGCTTTCAGTTTGACGCGGCCTGCCCGCTGGTACAGGCGCTTGACGGTGAAGTCACCATCGACGATGGCTACAACGACGTGGTTGTGCCGAGGTTTGATGGCCCGATCCACCACGATGATGTCGTTGTCAAAAATGCCCGCCTCAACCATCGAATGGCCGCTTGCGCGCATGAAGTAAGTGGCCTGCGGATGGGTGACTAAAACTTGCGTCAGGTCTATACGCTGTGCGCCCAAATCCTCTGCCGGCGACGGGAAACCAGCACAAACGCGGTTCTGCAAAAGCAGAGAAATGAGGGGCTCACCAGAGAAAGCGATAGGTTTGCCAGGTTTCAATAAGCTGTACATTCATCCAGTATATTGGAGTCTTGCACATTCGGTGCCTGAAATTATCTTGCCACTGTTTTCCTGACTTTCTCATGGCGTTTCAATCGATGTGCTGGACGTCAAACGCTTGCGTTCGAGCACCTTCAAACTGGAAATTAACATTGGTCTACGCAAGCGGGTGAAGTCCAACAGCCTGAAGGCGCAAACGATGATACGGGAGGCAGCGTCAACACACACTATAAAAAACCCGCCGCGGCGGGTTTTTTATAGTCCCATCCAAATTGGATGGTTTGACGCTTACTTCTTGGCGGCGCTGGCCGCTGGCTTGGCGGCGTCAGCTTTTGCGTCAGGCTTGGCGTCTTTCACTTTGGCAGGTGTGTAGCTATCTTTGCCTACTGTCAGGCCTTGCGCGGAGAACTTGGCGGCATTGCCTTCGCCGATGCCTTTAACGCGCGCAATGAAATCATCCCAGTTTTTGAAGTTGCCTTTTTTGCGCTCGTCGATGATCCTGCCAGAGACCGCTGGTCCCATGCCTTTGATGGCGTCGAGCTGCGCGGGGCTGGCTTTGTTAACGTCAACGGCAGCGAAGGCAACCGCAACCGTCATGGCGGCGAAAAACACTAGCAATTTTTTGAACATGGAAAACTCCTCAAATATGGGTTGGAACGGCGACAAGAACCAGCCTCTGGGCGAGGTTGGTCATTCAACTAACGAGTAACAAGTCCGCAGGTTGACCGTATGCAAGCGGCTTGACCATAGGGAAAACCCTAGGCTTAAATATTTTCAGCGGTTCAGCCACTGCATATAAGAGGCCACACCTGTTTGCACATCAGCAAAGGCATGCTTGCAACCCGCCGCTCGCAGGGCGCTCAGGTCGGCCTGGGTGTAGCTTTGGTATTTGCCAGCCAGCGCGGACGGAAACGCGATGTAGTCAATCAAACCGCCGCGTGCGGCTTCTTCAAGGCTGAGGGGGGCTTCGTTTTGATTCCGGCGCAGGGTGTTGATGACACTGATGGCCACGTCGTTAAAAGCTTGCGCTTTGCCTGTGCCCAGGTTGAAAATACCAGATTGTTCGGGGTGCTCTAAAAACCACAAATTAACCGCCACCACGTCGTCAATAAACACAAAGTCGCGCATCTGCTCGCCCGCGTTGTAGCCGCCATATTCGCCAAACAGCTTGACTTTACCGTCGGCTTTAAATTGGTTGAACTGGTGAAACGCCACGCTGGCCATACGCCCCTTGTGCTGCTCGCGTGGGCCGTAAACGTTAAAGTATCTGAAGCCTGCTACCTGGGCTTCGGCGTTTTCAAATTGTTTGCCAATTTCGCGGCGCAGACGCTGGTCAAACAGTAGCTTGGAGTAGCCGTAAACATTCAGCGGCTTTTCAAATTCAGGTGACTCGCTAAAAGTGCTGGAACCGCCATACGTTGCCGCTGATGAGGCATACAGCAGGCGCGTGCCTTGGTCTTGGCAAGATTGATACAACTCGCACGATAGTGTGTAGTTATTGTCCATCATGTACTTCCCATCGGGCTCCATGGTGTCGCTGCAAGCGCCTTCATGAAACACGGCTTCTACATCGCCAAAAGCGCCTTCGGCAAACAGATCGTAAAAATCGTCGGCATCGACGTAGTCAGCAATTTGCAGATCGGCAAGGTTTTTAAACTTGTCGCCTTCTGTCAGGTCGTCAACGGCAATGATGTCGTCTATGCCGCGTGCGTTTAAGCCTTTGATGAGGTTACTGCCGATGAACCCGGCTGCGCCTGTGACGACGATTTTCATGAATTTTTCCTTTAGCTAAGGGTGCTGAACAACTCGTCATAGCTGACGCTTGCAGTCCCAAATTTACCAACCACCATGCCGCCTGCCTGGTTGGCAATGGGTACGGCATGTCGCAGGCTCATGCCGCTAGCTGCCAACGCGGCCAGTGTGGCAATGACGGTGTCGCCCGCACCCGTGACATCAAATACCTCGCGTGCTACGGCAGGTACGTGCAATTGACCGTCTTCGTCAAACAGGGTCATACCGGCTTCGCTACGGGTCAGCAGCAGCGCCTGCAGGTTAAGCGATTGGCGCAGATTGTGCGCTTTGGTTTGCAGTTCAGCTTCGGTCGCCCACGTGCCAATGACCTGCTCCAGCTCGGCGCGGTTGGGGGTGATCAGCGTCGCATTTTTGTAGCGGCTGTAGTCTGAGCCTTTGGGGTCAATCAAGACCACTTTGCCAGCACCTTTTGCATGATCAATCATCAACCTGATATGCGCTAAGCCGCCTTTTGCGTAGTCTGAAAAAAGCACTGCATCATGCGCAGGGCAGAGCTTTTCAAAGGTGCTGGACTGGGACGCAAGCGCTTCGCTGTCGGGCGTGTTTTCAAAATCAAGCCGAATCAGTTGTTGCTGGCGGCCAATCACCCGCAACTTGACGGTTGTCTTGAGCCTGGCATCGCGGCCAAAGTAGGGCCTTATACCGCAGTTGGCTACCAGCTTTTCAAGCTGATGGCTGGCTTCATCATCGCCCACGACTGTCAACAGCGATGCTTGCGAGCCCAATGCCACGATGTTGCTGGCCACGTTGGCGGCACCGCCCACACGCTCTTCCGTGCGGGTGATGCGCACCACTGGAACGGGTGCTTCGGGTGAGATGCGGTCAACGGTACCGTACCAGTATCGGTCCAGCATGGCATCGCCGACGACCAATATGCGAGCTGCTGCAAGTTGCTCACGAGCTATGTTTGGCTGTGTTGTCATATCTTCGAATTTTTATTCAAGTAGCCGCTGTAGATCCGGCTTTGCCTGGCCGCAACTGTCTCCCCCTTGCAAGGGGAAGGGTAAGCCAAGCGCAGCCATCGGGGTGTTCATAGCTCTTCAATGCGTCGGGCTGGGTAACTGTCCCAAGCCTGGCAGCCGGGGCAGTGCCAAAAGTGCTGGGTGGCCTCAAAACCGCAAGCGGCGCAGCGGTAGCGCATCAGTGGTTTTGTGGCTTGGTCAAGCGCGCGCTGCACCAACCTATGCTTATGTTCTTCGGCTGCGTTCGTCGGCTTTTCGCCCGCCACCCAACGGGCTGCAGCGACCAGCGAGGTTTCGGTTTCAAGGTGTTGAATAAAGCCTTGGCGGCTTGCAATGGGGTCTTTTTCCAATGCAGCAATCGCGTCCATCACATCGACTGACGGTGTGTGTTGGTAATGTGTTTTGAGCAGCGCCATCACTTGCAGGCGCAAAGCATCATTTTGTGCAACGCTGACGAGCAAGCTCGCTGCTAAAAGTATGGCTTGCGGGGCAGATTTTTCTAATTTTTTCAGTGTCTCAAAGGCCGCTTGTGGCTGGCCTTGCTGCACTTGAAGTTTGGCCAGGTCAATCAACGGCCTGGCAGACGCCGAGGCTGTGCTGCAAGCCAGTTCAAGCAGACTGAAGGCTTGGCTAGTGTCGCCTGTGGCCACCAAAGCACTGGCTTGCTCGCACAGATAGTGTGCTTGCCTCCCCGTGAAGCTGGCGTGCCCGGAACGGTTCAGCTTGCTGGCGATGTCGGTGGCATGTTGCCAGTCGCGTGAGCGTTCGTAAATCGACAGCAGTGCGAGTCGGGCTTCTTCTTCATAGCTGGTGCCTTCAAGTTCGCGCAACGCTGTTTCAGCGCGGTCCAGCAGACCAGCTTTGAGGTAGTCAAGTGCCAGCGCATGTTGGGCGCGGTCGCGCTCAGGTTGCGGCAAATCACCGCGTTGCAGCAAGTGCTCGTGGACACGTACAGCGCGCTCGTACTCGCCACGCCGCCTAAACAGATTGCCTAATGCGAAATGCAGCTCAGACGTCTCCGGGTCGTTTTGTACCGCTTCAATAAACGCATCAATCGCTTGGTCTTGCTGTTCATTGAGCAAGAAATTCAAGCCGCGAAAGTAGGCTTTAGGCGCTTGGCGGTTTTCAATGCGCAGCTGGCGCCAGTCCGCACGTGATGCCAGCCAACCCAGCGTAAAAGCTATTGGCAGGCCGAGCAAAAGCCAGGTGAAGTCAAAATCCATGTCGCGCAATACCTGTACTTTCAAGCGGCACAGAGGGCGGGTTGTTGGTCTCAGTTGCCACCGTGCCAATTTGGCTTGTTGGTGGATTGGCTTGCCGTACCCGCTGGTTCCACCAGCGCGGCATCATCAGCAACACACCGAGTGCCAAGCCAATACCAAAGGCTGTCAAAACGACCAGTACCAAAGGGGCTTTCCAAAATGTGCCGAAAAAGAAATTCACCGCAATAGCTTGCTGGTTATTCAGCGCAAAGGCGAAAAGCGTAAAAAAAATGGCTGCTTTGAGCAGCCATATGAGGTAGTTCACTTCAGGTCAGCCTTGTTAAATTAGCTGTTTAATTGTAGTCAGCGCAAGCAGATACTGTCTTCACTTCATCGGCTTGCTGGCCTGGGCTGTCAGCAACGCTTCAGTACGCGCATCGACCGCTTCACGCAACGCCTTGCCAGGCTTGAAATGCGGCACGCGCTTTTCAGGAATAGCTACACTTTCACCCGAGCGTGGATTACGTCCCATGCGCGGTGGTCTGCGGTTAACGGAAAAGCTGCCAAAGCCTCGAATCTCGATCCTGTGGCCACGCACCAGCGCATGGCTAACGGCGTCAAGAATCGTCTTCACGGCGTATTCGGCATCACGCTGCGTGAGTTGGACAAACCGGTTGGCCAGCTCTTCTACAAGATCGCTTCGGGTCATGA
>JBBAPP010000028.1:13490-18736 GCA_040400775.1 Polaromonas sp.
TACTTGCTTTCGTTGTCCATCTTGGCGCGCAACAGTGCGCCGAGGTTGGTCAGGCCGGAGCTTTCCTTGGCAGACTGCTGGCTCAAGGTGGCCATGGCTTCTTGTTGGTCAGCGTTGTCCTTGGCCTTTACTGACAACTGGATGTTGCGGGTCTTGCGATCCACATTCACCACTACAGCAGACACTTCATCGCCTTCTTTCAGCACGTTGCGCGCGTCTTCAATGCGGTCGCGGCTGATTTCGCTGGCTCGCAGGTAGCCAACGATGTCTTCACCGAGGTCAATCTCAGCGCCTTTGGCATCCACAGTTTTGACCTTACCCGTCACAATCGCGCCCTTGTCATTGATGGACACAAAAGTGGTGAACGGGTCAGAGTCCAACTGCTTGATACCGAGGGAAATGCGCTCGCGGTCAACATCAACAGCCAACACAATGGCTTCGACTTCCTGGCCCTTTTTGTAGTTGCGCACAGCGGTCTCGCCTGGCTCGTTCCATGACAGATCAGACAAATGCACCAAGCCGTCAATACCAGCAGCCAAGCCGACGAACACGCCGAAGTCGGTGATGGATTTGATCGGGCCCTTGACGCGGTCGCCACGTTTGGTGTCGACGGCAAACTCTTGCCAAGGGTTGGCCTTGCACTGCTTCATACCCAAGGAGATGCGACGTTTGTCTTCGTCGATTTCCAAAACCATGACTTCGACTTCATCGCCGAGTGCGACAAGCTTGTTAGGCGCTACGTTTTTGTTGGTCCAGTCCATCTCGGACACGTGAACCAAGCCTTCAATACCTGGCTCGAGTTCAACAAATGCGCCGTAATCGGCGATGTTGGTGATCTTGCCAAACAGGCGAGTGCTTTGTGGGTAGCGGCGGTTCACGCCCATCCATGGGTCGTCGCCCATTTGTTTCAGACCCAAGGACACGCGATTTTTCTCGGTGTCAAACTTGAGAATCTTAGCCACAATTTCTTGGCCAGCCGTCACTACTTCGCTTGGGTGACGCACGCGGCGCCACGCCATATCGGTGATATGCAGCAAGCCATCAATTCCGCCCAGGTCAACAAATGCACCGTATTCGGTGATGTTCTTGACCACGCCCTTGACAGATGAACCTTCTTTGAGGGTTTCCATCAGCTTGGCGCGCTCTTCGCCCATCGACGCTTCAACCACAGCACGGCGTGACAACACAACGTTGTTGCGCTTGCGGTCGAGCTTGATGACCTTGAATTCCATGGTCTTGTTCTCGTACGGAGACAAGTCCTTGATGGGCCGGGTATCGATCAGTGAACCAGGCAAGAAAGCGCGAATGCCGTTGACCAAAACAGTCAGGCCACCTTTGACTTTGCCGCTGGTCTGGCCAGTGACAAATTCGCCAGATTCGAGAGCTTTTTCCAGACTCATCCATGAGGCCAGGCGCTTGGCCTTGTCGCGGGACAGCAGGGTGTCGCCGTAGCCGTTTTCAACAGAGTCGATGGCAACAGACACAAAGTCGCCAACTTGAACTTCAAGCTCGCCTTGGTCGTTTTTGAATTCTTCGAGCGGCACATAGGCCTCGGACTTCAGTCCGGCGTTGACAACCACGTGGTTGTGGTCGATGCGAACGACTTCAGCGGTGATAACTTCACCGGTGCGCATTTCAGAGCGCTTGAGCGATTCGTTAAATAGATCGGCAAAAGATTCAGACATTAAGTTTCCTTGTCCACAACGCAGGGTTCAGTCAGCACAATTACTGAAAGATTTTTAAATCTGCTTGAGGCGTGTTGTTGCTGCCAGGTCGGCTGCGGGTTACGTTAAAGATCCATTTGACCAATACACCGCGGGATGCATGCACGTGAATGCCTGGGGTCAAAAGGGCCGGGTGCTTTGCCACCAGTCAAGAACCTGAAGTACCGACTTTTCAATCGATAAATAGGAGTTGTCAAGCAGCTTGGCATGTTCAGCAGGTTTTAG
This sequence comes from Polaromonas sp., assembly GCA_040400775.1. Taxonomy (GTDB): domain Bacteria; phylum Pseudomonadota; class Gammaproteobacteria; order Burkholderiales; family Burkholderiaceae_C; genus Polaromonas. Next base: position 15,440 of record JBBAPP010000028.1, read on the forward strand.
AGGCGCTGTAAGACGCGCTGTATCGCGCGCATCGCGAGTCTCTAAATCTTGCTGAATGTCTAATAGTGTAGCTGATTTCTCCTTTGAAATCAACTGCTTATGACGGCGTTTGGCTCTTTGGCTGGCGCTCGCCGTCAAGTAGATTTTGAGCGTTGCGTCAGGAAAAATCACACTCCCCATGTCTCGCCCATCAGCCACCAAGCCGGGCAAGCGGCGAAAACCGTGCTGAAGTGCAAGCAAAGCGCTGCGAACCTCAGGGTGAACCGACACTTTGGATGCGGCCATGCCAGCTTCCTCGGTGCGGATCGCGTCCGAGACGTTTTCGTCCCCCAAAAATACCTGATCAGCTGAAAAAAGAACCGGCAGCGACGTGGCGATGTGCGCCACCCGAGAGCCATCGTCCAGCGAAATACCAGCGCGACTGGCGGCAAAAGCAGTCAGGCGGTACAGCGCGCCAGAATCCAGGTAGTGGTAGCCCAAACGTTGCGCCACTTGTGCTGCCAGCGTACCTTTGCCCGACGCTGTGGGCCCATCGATACAAATAACCGGAATATCGGCGTTGTTTGCTTCGGTCAGCGCAAACAGGTCTTCAAAGTAATCGGGGTATGTTTTGGCAACACATTTTGGGTCAAGAATACGAATCGATCGCTGGGCGGGGTTGAAGGCTGCCAGTGAAAAACACATCGCCATGCGGTGATCGTCATAAGTGTGAATGGATGCGCTTTTCCAGTCGGCAATTTTCGCTGGCGGTGTGATCTTGATGGAGTCACTGCTTTCTTCAACCACAGCGCCAAGCTTGCGCAGCTCGCAGGCCATGGCGGCGATGCGATCGGTTTCCTTGACCCGCCAACTGGCAATATTACGCAGCGTAGTGGTACCTTCGGCATAAAGCGCCATCACCGCCAGTGTCATGGCCGCATCAGGGATGTGGTTGCAGTCCAGATCAATCGCGCGCAGTGGCCAGCCAGTGCCCGGCTTGCCGCGCGAAATTCGCAGACTGTTGGGTGAGCTGTCGATCTGTGCACCCATCATGCGCGCCGCATCAATGAAGCGAATGTCGCCTTGAATCGAGTCTGCACCAACGCCTGAAATTTCGATGCATTCTGCGTCAGTCGAGCGCGTAGCAATTGCACCAAGCGCTATGAAATAACTCGCCGATGAGGCGTCACCTTCAACATGTATGTCGCCAGGTGACTGGTACTGGCTGCCAGCGGGAATGGTGAAACGTTGCCAGCCGTCGCGTCTGACCTGTATGCCGAATTTAGCCAACAAATTGAGCGTGATTTCAATGTATGGCCTGGAGATCAACTCGCCGATTACTTCTATGCAAATGTCTTGATCTGCAACCAGTGGCAGCGCCATCAGCAAGGCGGTTAAAAATTGGCTGGACACATCACCACGAATACGAATCGGCTGATGCAGTGTGAGGCCACCTGGTTTGTGGCCAAGCAGCCGCAACGGTGGATAGCCAACCTTGCCCAAATAGTCAATTTGGCAGCCGAGTTGACGCAAGGCGTCGACCAGATCGCCAATCGGCCGCTCATGCATGCGTGCAACGCCTGACAATTCGTATTCACCGCCCAGCATGGCCAATGCGGCAGTCAGTGGCCGCATTGCAGTGCCTGCATTGCCCATAAAAAGCTGCGATTTTTTATGGATTAAGCGTCCCCCCAGACCATCGACAAACACCGTGTCACCAGTTTGCGCGATGTTGCAGCCCAACTGCTTGAGAGCCGTCAGCATCACGGCGGTGTCGTCTGATGCCAAGACAGCATGAATCGCTGTTTTGCCCTGACTCAAAGCTGCCAACAACAAAACACGATTGGAAATACTTTTCGAGCCTGGCAGGCGAGCCTTGCCTCCTGCCTGAGTTAGTGGCGGGATATCTAGATACTCAACATCGAACATGACGGCGCGTTATTTGTGTGGTTTTTGTGAAGCGATGTGCCAGTTGGCACGCGTCTGGCTGGCTTTTTCGAGCTGCCGTTCCAGCGCATCGCCATCATTGGTGGCAATCAGCTCTTCGAGTGAGTGCAAAGTCTGCTGAAAGATCTTTGACTGCGCCAGCAGTTCTTCCCGATTGGCGATCAAGATGTCGCGCCACATTTTTGAATCACTGGCCGCAATGCGCGAAAAATCTCTGAATCCTGGCCCAGCCAGCGACAAGTAGTTGGCTCCTTTGTCCTGCCCAGAGATACTGTTCATCAATGTATAAGCGATCAAGTGAGGCAGGTGGCTGACGGCCGCGTAGGCCGCGTCATGTGCTTGCGGTGACATATGCAACACCTCACAGCCTAAAGCCGTCCACAGACTGGTAGCTTGCTTCAATTGTTCGGCGTAAGTAGGCGCTATAGGTGTCAGGATGACCTGCTTGCCGGCGTACAAATTGCCATCTGCATGTTCAACACCGGACAGCTCTTTGCCCGTGATCGGGTGGGCAGGCACAAAACAGCCCACATCGTCGCGTAAAACTCGGCAAGCAGCATCGACAACATCCTGTTTGGTTGAGCCGACGTCCATGATCAGCGTGTCGGGCGTGATCAAGTGGCGGATGGCTTCGAAAGTGGCTTCAGTCGCAGAAACCGGAACCGCCAGCAGCACGATATCAGCGCCTGAAACGGCTAAAGGTGCAGTAGCTGCTGCTGCGTCAATCACGCCCATCTGGCGTGCACGTTCGGTTGTTACAGGCGATGTGCTGTAGCCCACCACATGTTTGACGAGGCCCGCGCGTTTAAGCGCCAGCGCAAACGAACCACCCATCAAGCCGCAACCAATAAGGCCTAACTGTTGAAACATCAAATAAGACCTGGTTTTTTACTAGTCATTGACCGGATAAGCGCCGAGTACTTTGTAAAACGCGCATAACTGCTGCAGTTCAGCCAGCGCCAGCTTGACATGAGGCTGTGAGGGATGGCCTTGCAAATCGATATAAAAATAATAATTCCATTGGCCTGAGCGCGCCGGGCGCGACTCAAAACGCGTCATCGAGACACCATGCTTTTTCAGGGGTACCAGCAGGTCGTGTACGGCGCCTGGTCTGTTAGGCACCGACACCACCAAGCTGATGCAGTCTTTGTGAGATGCAGGCGGCGAGGGCAGCGTTTGCGGCAGACAGACGACGGCAAATCGGGTGCGATTGAAGGCGTCATCTTGTATGCCATGTGCTGGCATGTGCAGCCCGTACTGGGTGCCAGCGCGTTCACTGGCAATGCCCGCCCAAGCGGCGTTGGTGGATGCAAGACGCGCGCCTTCGGCATTGCTCGATGCGGCATGCCTCGCCGCATGGGGTAAGTGCAT
>JBBAPP010000029.1:0-18568 GCA_040400775.1 Polaromonas sp.
TTGCTATCGACCGTGCTGGCGTTTTTTACCTTTTCTGGGGCTGTGGCGTTGTTGGTTTGAGACGAACGGGAGGCGCTAGCCAATCAAGCCCGAAACATTCTTCGTTGCAGCAAAGCCTGCATGTCACGTCTGCCGTCAACCATCAGGTACACGTAAACCATGGGGCGTTTGTCGCTCTGAGTGACGCGGTAGACCACTCGATATGGCTTGAAATAGGTTTCGCGGTACTCCCGAATGCCTAGCGCAAGTAACTCTTTCGTCAAAGCGCCACGTTCGGGCATATTCGCAAGGCTGGCCAATAATTGCTCTATACGGTCTAGAACGTGGTCAGCTTTGGCAGGCGCATCGTTCTCGGCTATGTAGTCGTAAAGCTCTTGAAGGTCTAGCTCTGCGTCTGCAGTCAGCACCACGTCGTAAACAGCTGCTATGGGTTATTTGCTAACAGTGGTCTGCCTGGCTCGAATACGTGCAACAGCATCAGCGGCGCGAATCACTTTTCCGTTTTCAATTTGCTGGTTACCCATTGCCAGAATCTTTAGCAAAGCCAGCGCTTGCTGGTCGGCTTCGTAGCTAGCGATGTCCTGCATCACTGCAGTTGCCTCACCATTCTGCGTAATGACCAGCACGTCTCGGCTTTCGGTCAGCTCACGCAACACCTGCGCAGCGTTGGCTTTAACGTAGCTGATGGGTTTAATTTGTGTTGAATAATGCATGGACTGAATACAGTTTTTATTTGGTCTTTTTGCAAGCTAAAAACGAGCTAAAAAATGAGTAACTATTTTTCCGGTGGCAGTACCGCAACCTGAAATTAGTGGGCTCACCCGTTCAAATCGCCAACGGATCCACATCAATCGCCCAGCGAATCAGACTTTTGAATTCGCTTTGCCTGCGCGTCTCAAACAGCACGGGCTGCCAAGCCGCCAAAAAACGTTGTAGTGCGGTGCGCGATGCGCTTTCCACCAGCATCTGTGCGCGTTCGATATTGGCCACGCGCTGAATGGTCATGGGGACGGCCGGGTAGGCGGTGATGCGGTCATGGCCTTCCAGCTGTGCGTCCAGGGCGGAGCCCAATGCGGCGTTTAAAAAACCTTGGGCTACGTCTTGCGCTTTGGCATCAGCGCGCACCAACGCTGAATATCCGAACGGAGACATGCCTGCAGCTTGGCGCTCGGCAAGTTGTTGGGCAGCAAACTGGGGGTAGTCGTGGGTTTTGAGCGCGGCAAACAGCGGGTGCTGGGGGTGAAAGCTTTGTACCCACATCTCGCTTTGGCTGCTGCGGGCAGCGTCACGCCCAGCCCGGCCACCGGCTTGCATCAGCAGGCCAAACAAGCGCTCTGGTGCGCGGAAGTCGCTTGAAAACAAAGCGCCGTCTGGGTTGATGGCCGCTACCAGGGTGATGCGCCTGAAGTCGTGGCCTTTGGCAACCATTTGCGTGCCAACCAGCACATCGACTTCGCCTGCGTGGACGCTGGCGAGTTGTTGTTGCAAAGCGCCTTTTAGCCTTGTACTGTCGGCATCAATCCGCGCAATGCATACCGCGCTACCGTCGGGGCGTTTGATGTCCGCCAGCAGCTCGGCCAAATGTTCTTCAAGCCTTTCGGTGCCGCGCCCGACCGGGGCTATGTCGATGTTGCCGCAGACCGGGCAGGCAGGCGGCACGCGCTCGGTATAGCCGCAGTGGTGGCAACGCAGCGAACGGTCAATTTTGTGAAACACGCGGTAGGCGCTGCAATGCGGACATTCGCTTTTCCATCCGCAGTCGTGGCAGGCCAGCACCGGCGCATAGCCGCGGCGGTTGAGAAAAATCAGCGACTGCTCGCCGCGTGCGATGCGCTCTTCAATCGCTTGGACAAGCGCTGGCGCGATGACGCAGCCTTTGGGCTGGTGGTTCATGTCCACCCCCTTGACTGTCGGCAAACTGCCAGCATAAGTAACGGCGTGATTTTCCGACGGGCCACCCCTAGGTTCTGGCAGAGCGGCGGAGCCAGAATGAGCCCCCTCGGGGGGCGGCGACGTTTGCGAAGCGGCGAGCGTGGGGGCGCTGGCAATGCGGTCGGTCATCGTCAACAACTGGTATTTGCCTGAAATCGTTGCCTGCCAACTTTCCAGTGACGGCGTCGCTGAACCAAGCAGTACCCGGCAATCGCCTTGAATACTGGCGCGATACACCGCCAAATCACGCGCTGAATAGCGCGCCCCTTCTTGCTGCTTGTAACTGGGGTCGTGCTCTTCATCGACCACAATCAACCTGAGGTGCGGCATCGATGCCAGCACGGCCATACGGGTGCCCAAAATCAACCTGGCATGGCCGGCATGAGAGGCCAGCCAGCTTTTTAGCCGCTGGGCAGGCGTCAGGCCGCTGTGCATGGCTACCACCCGCTCCAGTCCTAAATGTCCGAAGCGGGTTTCAAACCGGGCTTGCAGTTGCGGGGTGAGGTTGATCTCCGGCACCATCACCAGCACCTGGGCTGTGGGGTCCTCTGCCAATACCTTGGCGGCAGCTCTTAGGTAAACCTCGGTTTTGCCGCTGCCTGTGGCGCCAAACAGCAGGGCAGGCCGCTTTTTAGCGCTGTTTTCTGCATCAAAACTAGCCAAGACCGCCTGTTGTTGCGCGCTGACAGCTAATAAATCAATAGCGCTCTCTGGCTGACTGGTATCCGCCACCGGCCGCTTCAGCCTGCGCGCCAGTTGCACGCCTGTCAGTTCGCGCAGTTGCGGCGGTAGCGCGGCCAGCGCTACCTCGCCTAATGCGCGCTGGTAGTAGCTGGCGGTAAAGCTGACGAGCGCCCGCCAGTTGGCGTTTAGACAGACCAGTCCATCCAGTACGCCCGCAATGCTTTTGGTCTGTATTTCTAGCAGGCCACCACTGCCAGTGGCGTTTGCCCAGACCACGCCAAGCACCTCGCGTTTACCCAAAGGCACGCGCACCAGAGTACCTGGCGCTAGTGGTAACTCACATCGATATGTCAGCGGCCCAGCAATAGCGCTGTGCGCAGGGGTGGCCACCACCACTTGCAGCCAGCAGGTCATACAGCGGGCTGAAAAATTTGCGAAATTGACAGAGTAGCTTGCCTAAAACTTGCAAAAAACGCGCTAAGTAGTTGATTTAGAAAGGCTTTGCAAGTATTCAAATTTTCTGTGGATAACTTTGTTGATAGATTGACCCTGTAGGTCTGAAGGCCTTGTAAATCAAGGCTTTCGCTAGATTGCCTGTAAAAAAAGCAATTTATAAATTCCATATGAATCAACAACTTAGGAGCGCTATTGGTTTGATAGCGATTTTCAGTGGCCAGGGCCTGTCGCACTGCACTGCAACAAAAAATTTGTGCATAAGTGAGAGTAACTATGCGTTTTTTTGTGCTAGCGCTGGTCATGATGTTAAAGATAGCTTGCTTAAGACTTGCAAAAAATCAAGACAAGGTCTAATCGCAGTTTTTGTCAACACGCTGGTTCCGATGAGCAGTCTACGCAGCAGTAAAACGCATTTTTCGAGAGTGAGCGTGCACTGCGTTCACCAAAACCGCTACATTGTCTGGCGGGGTGAACTGGCTGATGCCGTGACCGAGGTTGAAAATGTGCGTCGGCCCGTTAGTTTTGGCATCTGTATGGGGCTGGCCAAAACTGTCCAATACCTTGATGGCTTCAGCTTCAACTTGGGCTGGGTTGGCAAACAACACGTTCGGGTCCAGATTACCTTGCAAGGCCATTTTGTGGCCGACCTGTGCCCGGGCTTTGCCCAGGTTAACGGTCCAGTCTAGGCCGAGTACTTCGCAGTCCAGCTGGCCCATGGCCTCCAGCCACAAGCCGCCGCCTTTGGTAAATACCAGGCGCGGGATGACCACACCCTCATGGCTGCGCTTGAGCTGGCTTAAAACCCGTGCCGTGTAGGCCAGGCTGAACGCATGAAACGCTGCATCGGCCAGCACGCCGCCCCAGCTGTCAAAAATCATCACCGCTTGCGCACCGGCTTCAATTTGCGCATTCAAATACGCGGCCACTGAATCGGCGTTGATCGCCAGCATTTTGTGCATCAAATCAGGCCGCTGGTACATCATGGTTTTGACTTGGCGGTAGTCGTCAGAGCCTGCGCCCTCGACCATGTAGCAAGCCAATGTCCACGGGCTGCCTGAAAAGCCAATCAGCGGTACGCGGCCGTTGAGCGCTTTGCGGATCGAGGTGACCGCATCAAACACATAGCGCAGCTTGGCCATATCGGGCACGGCCAACTTGGCAACAGCGGCTTCGTCGCGAACGTTGTGCGCAAACTTCGGGCCTTCGCCCAGTGCAAAGCTCAGGCCCAAGCCCATTGCGTCAGGGATGGTCAAAATGTCGCTGAACAAAATGGCGGCGTCCAGCTTGTAGCGCTCCAGCGGCTGCAAGGTCACTTCCGTCGCGTAATCGGTGTTGGTGGCCAGTCCCATAAAACTGCCGGCTTCGGCGCGGGTGGCTTTGTACTCAGGCAAGTAGCGGCCTGCCTGGCGCATCAGCCAAACCGGCGTGTGGGTGGTGGCTTGGCGCATACACGCGCGGATGAAGCTGTCGTTTTGAAGCGGTGCGTACATGGTGTGAAATGTCTTTGTGATTGGAATATTCAAGATGAAAATGAGCCGACAAGTAGCAATTGTAAGTAGGTACTAGCCAGCAAGTTTTGCGCATAGGGGGTCACCGCGCAGCGGTATTTGCAGCTAGCAGGCTGGCCAGTAAATCAAGTCGGCCAATGACTTTGCCGAAAGCGCACGCAAGGCCCGGATGGCGCACATTTTCGTTGATGCGGCTGACCAGCTTGTCACGCATGACCAAGGTGGCCATGCGTTTGACGCCAGCTGGCTCCGGCTCCGGCTCAGCTGTCGACATCGGGGCGCTGTGCTGCAAGCCGCCAGCATGAGGCTAAGAAAGCATGCCCAGACTGCTTTAAAGCGGACATATTTAATCAAAGGCTGGGGTGAAGGCATGCCTTACTCTAACTGCCTTTGTTATGGCCTAAGCTGAGTTTGATACGCCCGGTGATCAATTTTCAGGCAACGGTCTTGTACCACCGTCAGCCCTGCTTCTTGCGCCTTGGTGGCAGCCTGTGTGTGCGCAATACCGAGCTGCATCCACACAGCTTTGGCGCTAATGGCTATCGCCTCGTCGACAATCTGCGGAATGTCTTCGCTGTTTCTAAAGCAATTCACCAAGTCAATTTTTTCAAGCTGGCTGGCCTCCAGCAGGTTGGCATAGACCTTTTCACCCAAAATCTCCTGCACGCCTGCGTTCGGATTGACGGGAATGATGCGGTAGCCGTTGGCCTGCATGTATCGCGCCACGTCAAAACTGGCGCGGCCGGGCTTGGGCGACAGCCCGACTACCGCAACCGTGCGGCAAAGGGCAAGGATGCCTAGGGTGTCCGCTTCAAGCGTCATGCGTCTTTGTATTTGACCGAGCAGCCGTACGCACGGGTCGATGCAACGCTGATGACTTTGCCAGCCAGCGCCTCGTTCAAGCCTTGGCGCACATAGTTGGTGGCGGTTTTGATATCGTCAATTCTGGCCGAGGGCACGCTGTCAATCGCGCCTGCGTAAACCAGTACACCTTGCGGGTTGATGATGACCATGTGCGGCGTGGTTTTGGCGCTGTAGAGCTGGCCAATTTTGCCGGATTCATCCATCAACACAGCGCTGGCGCTGGCTTTCTTTTCTGCATTCCAGGCCATCAACTTGGCGGGTATCAGGAAGTCTGAAGCGTCATTGCTGGTGGAGTTGATGGACAGCCAGACCACGCCTTTAGCCGTGAATTCTTTTTGCATTGCCTGCATGTTGCCGCCGTAATGCTTAACAACAAAAGGACAGCCGGGGTTCGTCCATTCCAGCACCACAAGCTTGCCTTTAAAGCCACTGAGCTGGTGGCTTTTACCCAGTGCATCCGTGGCCGTAAAGTCAGGCGCGGCTTGACCGACAGTAGCGCTGGACGCATGCACTTGCGTCATGCCCACAGCCCACGCAGGTAACAAAAGAGCGGACGAGAAAGTTCGACGATTCAACAGGTGCAACATGGTTAAGTTTCTGTAAACATTAAAGCTTTGCCAATTCAGCGCGCACATCACTAACCGAGAGAATTTCCGACAACACCACAGGCGCACGGCCAGGTTTGTAAATCACGTACACCGGCACGCCACTGCGGCCCAGTTGGGCGAGCGCTGCAGTCACAGCCGGGTCACGGCGAGTCCAGTCGGCCCTCAGCAAGACAACTTTTTTAGCCGCTACATCAGCCAACACGTCTGCATTGCTGAGCGTGGTTTTTTTATTGTATTGACAAGTCACGCACCAGGCAGCTGTGAAGTCAACAAACACGCTTTGGCCACTGGCCGTGAGCCGCTCAACTCTGCCGGGCTCCCAAGCCTGCCAGCCATGAGCCAAGCTGCTGGTTGCCGCTAAATTGCTCTGTATTTTAGTAATGTTCTGGCCTGTAGACCATGTAAATATTATGCAAGCAGCTATTGAAAAAGTAGCAATTACAGAACGTGTGCGTCCTTTCAATGTCAAAGCCCAGATCACCAAAGACATCAACACCAGCAAACCCAGCAGCGCACCCGCACCATCTATGCCGCTTTGCTGGCCCAGCACCCACACCAGCCACGCAACCGTCGCAAACATCGGGAAAGCCATCAGCTGTTTGAACGTCATCATCCATGCGCCAGGGCGCGGCAACAAACGGGCGACAGCCGGTATCGCACTGGCCGCCAGGTAGGGTAGCGCCATACCCAAACCAATGGCTGCAAAAACCGCCATAGCTTGCGCAGCAGGCAACCCTAGCGCATAACCCAGCGATGCACCCATGAAAGGCGCGGTGCAAGGCGATGCAATGGCGGTGGCCAAAACGCCTGATAAAAACGAATCAACGCTTGGGGTTTTAGCCTGCAAACTCGCCAAGCGGCTGGGCAAGAAGTTGCCAAATTCAAACAAACCCGCCAAGTTCAAACCCAGCAGCGTGAAGAGAACCGCCAAGCCAGCCACAACGGCTGGGCTTTGTAATTGAAAGCCCCAACCCAGTTGCTCACCCGCAGCACGCAAGCCCAGCAACAGCGCACCCAGCGCCAAGAACGACAGCGTGACGCCCGCTGTATAAGCCAGCCCGCAAGCAACGCGGGTACGCTGGTCTTTGACGTTCACAAAACTCACCACCTTGATGGCCAATACGGGGAACACGCAGGGCATCAAATTCAAAACCATACCGCCAACCAAGGCGCCCAACAGGGCTAGCCAAAAAGTCATGGACGCCGCTGATGTTTGTAAAGCTGTTGCGCCGCTGGTGGCGTTGGCTTTGGGTGCTGCTTCCAGAGCTGGTGGCACTTGCACAGCGGCTGTTAGCTTCGGCCACTCACCTTTAACAGGCGCTTCAATCCGGTAAGACATCTTGTCAAACGCCACCACAACAGGCATCACGGTTGGGCTTTCAGTACGCTGGCCAGACACTGGGATTTGCGCTATCCACAGATTGCCCTGCCAGCTTTGTGTCCATTGGGCGGCGGGTTCAATCACGCTGCCTGTTTCAGGGAAAAACGCCAAGGTTTTACCCGTCAAGCTAGCGGGCAGGCCGCTCAAGGCGACTTTGATGGCCTTGGCGCCGGCTTCAATTTGGCTTGAACCTGCGGCCAAAGCTTTGGGAGCAGCATCAAATGTGGCCTGAAACAAATTACCCTGAAGTGCGGTTGAGCTTTTCGCCGGAATGCTCAACGTGAAATCGCCTTCTTGCGGAATACATTCTTTCTTGCACACCAACCAAGCGGCTTTGACTTTGATGTCAAGCTGCATTCCGTCAAAGCCTTTTGCCACCGTCAGGGGCACAGGCAGCAGTACCGTATTTTCATAACCGTAATTGGCCAGTGTACCGATGGGAATCTTGATCGGTGTGGGCCAGGCAATCTCGCCAGCCGTGATACCAGCCGGTAATTGCCACTCCAGCACTGTGGGCAGGCCAGAGTCGCCCGAGTTCTTCCAGTAGGTGTGCCATTCGGGTTGGTGCGCTATTTGCAGGCCCACCCACACTGGTTTGCCAGACTCCACGCCTTGCGGCGCCCAAGCCATCAGCTCTGCACGCACCTGGTCAGTCGTCACCACTGTGCTGGCCGCAGGCTTTTTATTGAAGTTAATTTGAGCTGTAGCGCCCTGAAATAGGGTGCTAGCAGCTATAAAAAGCAGAGCAGAAATGAGAAGTCGAAGATTCATTGTTTGGGTGTGAGCTGGTGACTGGGGCAATAGTTCCGGTAGTTTTTTCAGCTTAGTCTGATTCGATAAGGCTGCATCGCAGTTAAAAATGCCAAACTCCGATAATAAGTTTATGCCAAGCCCTACCAGCGCCATTGTTATTGCCACCCTGAATGCCACATACATTCACGCCTCGCTGGGGCTGCGTTACCTGCTGGCGAATATGGACGTGCACGGTGGCGCGGGCTTGAAGGCGCAAACGCAGCTACGCGAGTTTGTCATTGCGCAGCCGCCTTTGTTGATTGCAGAGCAGCTCTTGGCGCTGAACCCCCAAGTCATCGGCTTTGGAGTTTACATCTGGAACGTGGTGGAAACCACGCAGTTGGTACGGCTGCTGAAAGCCATGCGGCCAGACATCAAGATTGTGCTGGGCGGGCCAGAAGTCAGCTTTGAAACCGAGTCGCAGGAAATTTGCCGCCTGGCCGACCATGTGGTAACCGGCTGGGGTGATGTAAGTTTTCCCAAGCTGTGCCGGGCTTTGCTGGATGGTCCCAAGCCGTTGATGAAAGTGATTGCTGGTGAGCAACCTGCGCTTGAAGCCATTGCGCTACCGTACAACGAATACACCAGCGAAGACCTGGCCAAGCGCCTGCTGTATGTGGAGGCGTCGCGTGGTTGCCCTTTCAAGTGCGAGTTTTGTTTGAGCTCGCTTGACAAAACCGCCTGGGCTTTTGACCTGGACGCCTTTATGACCGAGATGGACACGCTGCATCAGCGCGGTGCGCGCAACTTCAAGTTTGTGGACCGCACGTTTAATCTGAAAGTCGATTTTTCAGTGCGGATTTTGCAGTTTTTTCTTGACAGAATCACGCCTGATCTTTTCATTCACTTTGAAGTCGTGCCCGACAGCCTGCATGACAAACTCAAAGCCTTGATCGCGCAGTTTCCCGCAGGTTCGCTGCAATTTGAAGTCGGCATTCAAAGCTTTAACCCTGACGTGCAGCAACGTATTTCACGCAAGCAAGACAACATCAAAACAGCTGACAACCTGCGCTGGCTGGTGACGCAAAGCCATGCCTATGTCCATGCTGATTTGATCTTTGGGTTGCCGGGTGAAACCATGGAAAGCTTTGCTGATGGTTTTGACAAGCTGTACGCCTTGGCCCCGCATGAAATCCAGTTCGGCATTTTGAAGCGCTTGCGTGGCACGCCGATTACCCGCCACACAGCCGACTTTGCGATGGTCTACGACCCGCAAACGCCGTACACGATTTTGCAAACGTCAACCATTGACTTTGTCAGCATGCAGCGCATCAAGCGCTTTGCGCGGTATTGGGACATGGTGGTGAATTCTGGGCGCTTTCCGAAGGCACTGGCGTTATTGCTGGCACCTGGCGCGGCGTTCAATCATTTTTTGAACTTCAGCGACTGGCTGTGGCAAACCACGGGCAAAACACATGCGTTTGCGTATGAAAAATTGGTGGACTTGATGCATGGGCATTTGACAGTGGTGCGGGGGTTGACTCCGGATGAGGTCCGTGCGGCGCTATTGACTGATTACGAAGCCAGTGGCGCGCGTGGCCGGCCGCAGTGCTTGGCTCAAATGCGCAACACCCAGCCATCTGGCACGCCCAAGTTGCCCGGGAAGGCCTTAGTGCAAAGGCAAAGCCGGCACACGGCGCAAGCTGCCAACCAGCAAGAAGCGCTAAAACTCGAAGCCTAATTGCGGTGAATCAGTGGCTGGCTTTGTTGCCTTGTTGGTTTTGGCGCGAGGCCGTACCATCTCGCGGTTTGGACTGCGTGAGCCGTGTTTTTCATAGACCCGAGCCGCCTCGATTTGTACGGTTTTTTCAGCCTTTTTGCCGTAGATCTTTTCCTTCGCCGCCAGCGTTGCGGCCTTCAATTCAACGACCGGCGCAGGGTAGTTGGAGGGCGGCGGCTCCATGCGCCAAGGCTCGTGGATAAATTCAGCGCCAACCCTGGCTAGCTCGGGTACCCACTGCCGTATGAACACACCCGTTGGGTCTTGGTCGTGGCTTTGTTTGGTCGGGCTGTAAATCCGAATCGTGTTGATGCCCGTCACGCCCGATTGCATTTGGCACTGGCTCCAATGGATGCCGGGCTCGTAGTCGGTGAATTGCTGCGCCAGGTGTATGCCCAAATGCCGCCAATGCAGCCACAACTGGTACGCGCCAAAGCTGACCAGCATCGCCCGCATTCGGAAATTAATCCAGCCAGTGGCATTCAAGCTGCGCATACACGCGTCAATGAAAGGGTAGCCGGTTCGGCCTTCACGCCACGCGGCCAAGCGAGCGTTTTCTTCGACCGTCAGTTTGCTTTCGTTGCGCAAATTGTCAAAACCGCGATTCACATTGCGCAGCTCAATGGCGGGTTCTGACTCCAGTTTTTGAATGAAGTGGCAGTGCCAATGCAGGCGGCTTTCAAAGCTTTTGAGAGAAGCTAAGAAACCGTCAGGCCGTTCGTTAGCGGTGATTGCTTGCAGCTCGGCCCTGCGGTGCGCTACCGCGTGCATGCATTCGCGAATGCTCAGCGTGCCCCAGGCCAGTTGTGCGGAAATACGTGAGCAGCTTTCAGGGGCAGTCACCGGGCTGGACATGTCAAAGCGGTAAGTGCGGCCGCGCTGCCGTAAAAAAGTGTGCAACTCCATTAACGCCAATGAGCGGCCGCCGCGCTTGCGGCCAGCTTTGTCTGGGCCGGGCAGTAGCAAATCAGTAGCTGACAATTCGCCGCAGGTCGTCAAGCCGCCAAGCGCCTGCCCGGCAAGCCAGGGCACTTGCGTGGGTGCTGGCAGTACCGGGCCTTGCAGGCGCAGCTGGCGGTGCTGCGTCCAGCGGTTGCGCCCACCGCCGTGCGACAGCAGGCGGCGTACTACGCCGTTGCTGGGGAATTCGCGCCATTCCACCGCGTGGGCCTTGCACCAGTCGGCTACCGCCAAATCTCGCGCATAGCTCCAGCCGTTTCCGGTTTCTTCTGTGCTTACCAGCGTGAAATTGCCGAGTTGGGTGCGTAGCGTTGCAAGTACATCGGGCATGTGGCCGTGGATGCGGCAAAGCTGGTTTCGGCCGACGCTGTCTTGTTTGATCCACGCATCCAGCTCGGCTAAACATTCGTTGGCAAAGCCTGTGTGCTGCGCTGCCATATCGCTTTGCTGCCACATGGCGGGCTCGTACACCCACAGCGGCAAGACTGCACCACCGCACGCCGCTGCCCACGCCGTCGCATTGCTGAGCGCTGCATGGTCGTGCCAGCGCAGGTCTTTTTTAAACCAGACGATAAAAAGCGGGACACCCATTCCGTCAAGTTTAGAGGCGGCAACGTAACCTTGCCGGGTCTAAGCGTATGTGATCCAGTCGGCGTACTCAGGCGCATCCAGATGCGGCAGGGTGTTGTAGGTCACCAGCATGTGGCGCTTGGGGGTAAACGCAAACTCGGTGACTGACGAATTGCGGATGCGCAAGTTCAGCTCAATCGTCGCCTCGGGGCTGCAGCCCAGTATGTGGCCCACCGCGGTAGAAATCGGTCCGCCGCTAGAGACCAGCAGCACCTTGCCGTGATGGCTTTTGCGCACATGCTCCAGCGCGCTCGTCACGCCCGATACAAAGTCGTTGTAACTGGGCATACCCTGGGGGCTGACCACGCCATTCATCCACTGCGTTAAACCGTCTTTGAGCAAGCGAAAGTGGTGGCGGTATTGCTCGGGGGTGGTTGGTTTTTCCAGCTTAGCGTTATAAACAGTAGCAATCACGGCGTGGCTGTCGTATTCGTTCAGCCCCGGCCAAGCCAGTGCATCCATCTGCAAATCCATACCTTCACAGATGCCTGCAAACGTGCTGATCTGCCGCTTCAATGTGCCTGTCAGGGCGGCATCAAACGTGATGCCTTTGGCTTTGAAATACTCCCCCAAGCGCACGGCCTGCTGGTGGCCCAATGGGCTGAGCACATCGTAATCATCGGCACCAAACGAGGCCTGGCCGTGGCGCACTAAATAGAGAGTTCCCATGCGGGAATTGTGGGTTGGTTTGGCCAGAAGTTCTGTCGCCTGTGTGTCGCCTGTATGTCGGTTTAGTGCCCGGCGGACGTAAGCCGCACTTGCCCCAATGGTGTCTGAAGAACCGCAACCAGATTTGGCGCACCGCAATTCACGGCAACTTCTGCCAGGCCTATGGCTTTGAAGCCCGCAGCCAGTGCATCCATCTGCGGCTGGCTTGCCGTTAGCGATTTCAGTATCACGCCAGAAGGTGCCATGTGCTGCGTGGGATGTACATCGCCCCATTCGATCAGTGTGGGCAGGCATCCGTTCATCAAACGTTGGCCGTCGGCCCGGACGGTGATCTTCCATGACAGCAAGCCCTTGGGTGTCATGCGCGAGGCGGCTAGCAATTCGCCTCGGTCAATGCCCAGGCTGGCCAGTGCTTGAATCGCGGGTGCAGCTTGAGGCGTGCTGGCAACAAAGTGAACCAGTTGCGGACCGTTTTGCTTTAATCTGAGCTGTAAGGCCTCATTTTCAAGGTCAAACCAGCGTTTTTCTGAATGAATACGTGCGTATACAGCTCCTGTATCAATAGCAATTATTTCAAAGTAAGCGTCTGGGTACTGGGCCGATGAAATGTTGAAAAGCCGATTGTGCGTGCCCATCAGTGGATGTTCGCCACCAGGGCCGGGGGTGATGCCCAGGGTGCACTCGCACCAAGCCACGCCTTCTTGCAGCGTGCTGGCAGCGACGACCAGGTGGTCAATTTGCGCTGTCAAAGTATGACCTTTCCGTCAATACAGGTGACAGATTGGCCGCCAACCCAGACCTGGCCATCAGCATCACGCTGCAAATCAACCTGTCCGGCGCGACCCATGCATACGCCTTGCGAGGCGGTGTAGTGCTGAGGCATCAGGTTATCGGCCATCAGCCATTGGGCTAGGCTGGCGTTCAGGCTACCTGTCACGGGGTCTTCATTGATGCCATTGCATGCCGCAAATGCGCGTACTTCCAGATCCGGTGCTATCGTCGATGCGCTTTGCGCAAAGGCTTTGGCTTCCCGGTTGGCCTTCGCAATCAATAAGGTGTTGCTATTGGCTGGGTAAATTCCTGCCACACCAACTTTGATGCCGAGCTTTGCCAGTTCCTGATGATTGGGTAGCAATTGCAAAACGCTGTCGGGGCTGTCAAGCAGCAAGCCCAACCAGACCGGTCCGTTATCCAGCAACTGGGCGGCGGTGACTTGCGCGGTGTTGATGCCGAGCGCGCTGGCCACCTCGGCCAGTACGACAGGGCTGGGCGCGGAACGCATCAAGCTGGGAGCGGCGAAAGCCAGGCCAGCCTTGCTGGTATCGCGGCGGATGTTGATCAAACCTTTGGCGCATTCCTGCACGATGAATTCTTTGCTCTTTGGCTGCCCACCCGACTCCAGCCAGGCGTGGCAACTACCCAGGGTGGGGTGGCCAGCAAAGGGCAACTCCCCGCCAGGCGTGAAAATGCGCAGACGGTAGTCGGCTGAGCTTTGCGTGGGCGGTAGCACAAACGTTGTTTCCGATAAATTCGTCCAGCGGGCAAAGCGTTGCATGGCGGCATCGTCAAGCACGCTGCCACCTAGCACCACAGCCAGAGGGTTACCCAAGTAGGCTGTGGCGGTAAAAACATCCACTTGCTTGAAGGATCGTTGTTGCATTGAAATCCTTCAAGTCAAAGCCAAATCAAGCACGCCTTTGGCTGCCTGGCGTGCTGCCAGCGCAGCAAACCAGCGTTCAATATTTGGACGCATTTCGCGCGCTTGCGGTAAGCCAAACCAACGATGGACTTCACAGCCCAGCGGAATATCGGCCATCGTGAAGCGCTCGCCCACCATGAAACTGCGCGTTGACAAATGCGCATCCAAAATAGCCATCAGCAGCTCAACCGCCGCGTTCGACTGCGCAACCAGCGCCGGGTCTCGCTGATCAGCGGGCAGGCGAATCAAATGCCAAAAACCATTGCGGCTGGCCGGGTTGACCATGGTTTGTTGCCATTCCATCCAGCGTTCAGCGTCGAAGCGTTGCTGCAGGTCAGTTGGGTAGAAGTTACCCAACGCGTGTTTTGCACACAAGTACCGGGTGATGACATTTGATTCCCATAGTACATAGCCATCGTCTTGAAGCACCGGTATCTGTGCGTTTGGATTCAGCGCAATGTAGGCTGGCGTTTTCACCACACCATGCACGCCGCCAGCCTCATGACGATCAAAGTCAAGCCCTAACTCTTGCGCCGTCCACACGGCTTTTTTAACGTTGATGGAGCTCATACGTCCCCAGATTTTAAGTTTGCTCATGTCATGGTCTCTTATAAAAAATTAAGTTGTAGCGGTGGGTCGTTCGGTTAGAAATAATTATGCAGCCAGCGCTGTCATCACCAAATCGGCAAACCCAATGCCGGCAGCGGCAGCCTGACCACCATGCGCGCCAAAGGCTCTGCTGTGCGTCATCACAAAGGCCATGCTCGCCTCAGGCAACAACAGCCACATCGCCAGGCGCGGCGTTAAAGCGCTGTTCGTTGATGATGATTTGTGCTGTGCCGCCGTATATAAAGTACAAATCATCTTGTGCGCACGGTTGCTGCAAGTTAGTCCCTTTAGGCGCAACCACCTCCACACGCATGGTGCCGCCGGCCAGCAGGCCCACGAAGGGTACGCCACCGGGGTAAGTGTCTGTATGAAGGCCGGCAAACGAGCCAGGGCTTGGTGGATGGAGACTTTCAAAAAGTCATGCCTTTTGGTTTTATTTCTTGGTTTTATTTTGATGCGCCGATTGGCTTTCCCACAGGCATTTTTTTGCCGAGAAATACAGTCGCAATTACTGCCACGCCAAAACCAACTGTCACTCCATCCAGCCTTTCTCCCAACAATGGAATCGCAAACAGCATTGACAAAAACGGCTGCACCAGTTGTACCTGGCTCACCCGTACCGTGCCGCCCATTGCCAGCCCGCGATACCAGGCAAAAAAGCCCAGCCACATGGAGAACACCGCCACATAGGCAAAGCCCCACCAGGCACTTGGCTTGATAGCCTGCGTTGGCCAGGAATAAATCGACAGTGGCAATGTGAAGGGCAAAGAAATAATCAGCGCCCAGCAAATTACATGCTCGGCCCGCATGTGCCCGGCCAAGCGGCCGCCGTAGCAGTAGCCAATCGCGGCACACAGCATGGCAGCCAGCAGCAGCGCATCGGCGTAGCTGATGTTCAGCCCCGATATATTCGAACGCAGTACCGCAAACAGCACCACCAGCGCACTGCCCAGCCCTGCGCAGAACCAAAACCCAATCGACGGCCGCTGGCGGTGCAGCAGTGCGCCCACGGCTGCAGTGGCCAGCGGCAACACACCCACAATCACGCTGGCGTGCATGGCCTCCACATAGCGCATGGCAATCGACGTGAACAATGGAAAGCCAAATACGATGCCACCAGCGGTAATGACCAAAGGCAGCCAATCGCTGCGTGCAGGCCATGGCGCGCGGGTAGCCAGCAGCAGTACGGCCGACAAACCAGCCGCCACCACGGCCCGCCCCATGGCGATGAACAAGCCTGACATTTGTGGCGTATCGGGTGTGCCAACCGCCAGCCGCGTCATGGGCAGCGTGACTGAAAAAATCACAATGCCCAGCAGGCCCAGCCACAGGCCTTTGTTGACATCGTGGGTCAAATCTTGATTTGGTTTGACCGTGTTCATAAATAGAACATCCACACCGCGGTAGCCACCAGCGCCAGCGCCATCAGGCGGTTAAACCACAACAGGCGATGCTTCTGTCCAAGCCAGTCACGCAGCATCGAGCCTACCAATGCGTAGGCCAGGTTGCTGCCAAAGCCAAACAGCAGCATCAGCGGCAAAATTTGTGCAAACCGCAGCAGTTCGTCAGGTCGCCCCACCAGCCAGCCCGCCACCACGGTGAGCGCCAGCATCCAGGCTTTGATGTTTAAAAACTGCAGCATCACGCCTTGCCAGAACCTGACGTTTAGCCTGCGGTTGTCCGCCTGCGCAAAAGTACGGGTTCGGGCGAGTTTGATGGCCAGCCAAATCAGGTAGGCGCAGCCGCCCCATGTGATGGCCTGCCGGAGTAACGGCACTTGCACCACCAGCGTGCCCAGGCCGGCGGCGCAAAGGGTAAACAGCAAGCCCCAGCCAACCGGCACTGACAGAACAAATGTCATCGCCCGCCTCAAGCCGTGGTTGGCCGCCAGCGCGGTCGACAGCGTGGTGTTGGGCCCGGGGGTAAAGCTTGTGGCCGTCGTCAGCACCAAAAGAGCGATTGTTTCTTGCCAGTTCATGCGCTTGACTTTATAGTCACAACAAGCACACAAGCAGCACACTTAGACACACAAATTTAAAAACTGTATTGCTTGCTTTAACAACACAGCGCTACCGCAAAGATTAACTCCGAACTTTTTGTGGGCACTTCTAGAAATTCAGATTTTCGGGATGAAGTGCAAGGCGCTTGTCGTATCGCTCTTTGAGCTCATACGAGGGTCGCGCAGGACACCGGAATGCACTTGTGTGCATGAGGATTCCGAGCACCGCCGAATGCCACGCGTTCGCTAACGTTCAGTGCCGCAATTCGCCCGAAAAATGAATTTATAGAAGTGCCCACCATGTTGATGAAAACCGCGTCCCAGTCGCTGACCGAGCAGCTTGCCAACCGCTTTGCCGAGCGCATTCGTACCCGCCTGCTGGCGGGTGGTGCGCGCTTGCCGTCGGTGCGCCAGTGCGCCCAGCAGCAGGGTGTGAGCGCTTCGACCGTGGTGGCTGCTTACGACAGGTTATTGGCCCAAGGGCTGGTCGAAGCCCGCAAAAACCGTGGGTTTTATGTGCGAGAAACGGCTGTAGCCCAACAAAACAAGGCGCAATCAGCTCCTGGATCAATAGCATTAGAGCCTCAGTATTCTCAATTACCGCAACACAGCCCGGTTAACGCCACCGCGCTGATTCGCGGCATGTTTCACGGTGTCAGCAGCAAGCCGCAGCCTGGCATGGGGGTTTTTCCGCCAGATTGGCTGGAGACGACCTTTTTGCCTGCTGCCGTCCGGCGTTTTACCAGCGCCAAGGCCATGCATGGCTTGTCGCTGCATTATGGAGAACCCGCAGGCGACAGCGATTTGCGCCGCGCGTTGTCGCAAAAGCTCGCTGGCATCAACATACACGCCGCGCCCAGCCAGATCATCACTACCGTCGGTGCCACCCACGCGCTGGACATCGTCAGCCGCACCCTGCTGCGCGCAGGCGACTGCGTGATGGTCGAGGAACCCGGCTGGGCGATTGAGTTTGCCCGCCTTAACGCGCTGGGGATGCGCATCCTGCCCGTACCGCGCACAGCTGCCGGGCCAGATCTGGACGTGATGGCGCGGTATTGCGAAGTACACAGCCCCAAGCTGTTTGTCAGTGTCAGTGTGCTGCACAACCCGACCGGTTACTGCTTGCCCCCCGGCAGCGCCCACCGCGTGTTGCAACTGGCCAACAAACACAATTTTCATATTGTTGAGGACGACACCTACAGCCATTTGGCACCCGAACACACCACCCGCTTGTCGGCACTTGACGGCCTGCAGCGCACGATTTATGTCAGCAGCTTTGCAAAAATATTGGTCCCTGGCTGGCGCGTGGGCTACCTGGCCGCGCCGCCTGATCTGTTTGAGCGCTTGCTTGACACCAAATTGCTGGCATCGCTGACCACGCCCGCCTTGTTTGAAAAAGCTTTGGCCTGGTGCATTGACCAAGGCCAGTTGCGCCGCCACGCTGAACGCCTGTGCGGGCAACTTGCTGTTGCCAGAGCCCGCAGCGTCAAACTCGCTGTGGCACACGGCTGCACCTTTGCCGCAGAGCCTGCGGGATTGTTCGGCTGGGTAGATGCGGGTACTGACACCGAACTTTTGGCGCAACGTACGCTGGACGAAGGCTATCTGCTGGCCCCGGGCTCGCTGTTTCACGCCGCACGCCAGCCATCAACCCTGATGCGCATCAACTTTGCCACCACCCAGGACGCGGCATTCTGGAAAGTGTTTGCTCGGATGCGGGGTGACATGGCTAGCCGCCAGTGATTTCTTAATATTGCGCCGCTGCAGGCTAAAGAGGAACAGTTTCGCCGTATGAACGGCTGGAAAAATCACGCGCTTTTCTTTACGCATCTTTGTGGGTGGAGCGAAATGACCTTGATTCCGCAGGCATGGTACGTATTATTTTTCAGAAAAGAACCGGACTCCCGTATGAGCAGCGATTAGCTCTGCTCTCAAGCGTGGGCAAGTTAGAAAGGTTTTGCATCAAACCACTATCATGTTCTATCCAACCCATGCCCGTTAGCCAACACCCCATTTATTTGAAGGAAAAACATGCCAACTTACCACGTTGAAATGAT
>JBBAPP010000030.1:0-18563 GCA_040400775.1 Polaromonas sp.
AGGTCGTCAGGCCGCTTCCTTCACCGTGATACGCCACAGCGTACGCGGGTCGTTGATATCGGTCAGCGGGGCGGCGTGCAGCAACTGGGCGTTGTCCCAAACGATGACATCGCCGAGGCTGTAGTTGTGGGTGTGGCGATAGCGCTGCTCTGTCGCGTGGGCTTTCAGTTCATCGAGTAGCGTCACGGCTTGCGCGTCGTTCATACCCTCGATGCCGAAAGAACTGCCTGAAACGGCGTAGAGCGATTTCACGCCGGTGTGCGGATGCGGTCGCGCAAGGCGGTGGTAAACCCAGTTGACTTTTTTCTTCTGGCTCTCGTTCAGCACGGAGGCCACCGTGCGCGATGATTCGTCGAGGTTGTCGCGATTACCGTAATGGTGACGCACGACCATTCCGTCGATGCGCTCTTTCATCGCCTGTGGCAGGTCGTTATAGGCACGGGTCTGGTTGGCGAAGCTGGTGCCGCTCCTCTCGCGCGGCATCTGGATGGCGTAAAGAATGGTGCAACGCGCCGGGATGTCGAGATACGAATAGTCGGTATGAAAATAGGTGCCGGCGTCGAGCAGTCCGATGGGTTTGCCGTCACGCGACACGTTGGAAAGGATCAGGATATTGGTATCGTCGGGGTGGTGAAAGGTGTCGATGACATGCGGTTCGGCGGGGCCCCAGTAGCGGGAAAAGGCGACGAACTGGTGCGAAGACAGCGTCTGGCCGGGAAACACCAGGAAACAGTGGTCGTGCAGCGCTTTTTCAATTTGCGAAAACGCTTCAGCGTCCAGCGCTTGCGACAAATCTAGGTCCGCGACACGCGCTCCGGCAATGCCGGACAGGGGTTCAATCTTCAACATGCTCTCCTCCTTGCTGGCCTATCAAAGGCCGCTTGCCAGAAAGCCGCCGTCCACCGCAATCGTTTCGCCGGTGACAAAAGTGGCGGCCGGCGACGCAAGATAAATGGCTGCGCCGACCAGTTCATCGACCTCGCCAAAGCGGCCGGCAGGGGTGCGCGCGAGCGCCAGCGCTTTGCGTTCCGGTGACATCTTGTCGCGGTTGAGCTCAGTCATGAAAAACCCGGGCGAGATGGCATTGACGCGCACGCCGCGCGCGGCCCATTCCGCCGCCAGGGTCTGGGTCAGGCTAAGGACGCCGGTCTTGGCGATGGCATAGAGGGCGCTGCGCGGCCAGCCACGGTGCGACGCAAGGGAGGCAATATTGACGATGGCCCCGCTACCGCGGCCGAGCATGTGGCGGCCCACCTCGGTGCAGGCAAAAAATACGCTCTTAAGATCGGTGTTGATGATCATGTCCCAGTCATCGGGGGTGAACTCCTCGGCGGCCTTGAGCAAGGTGATGCCCTGGCAGTTGACCAGCACGTCGATGTGGCCATGGTGTGCGAGGGTGATGCCCACCAGCCCGCGCAGGCCGGCCTGGTCGCTGACGTCGGCCTGGTACCCGTACACCTCACCATGCGGCGCGAGATCCGCCAGCGCACGGCCGAGCTTTTCGGTATCGCGTCCGGCGACAATCACCCGCGCACCCGCCTCGAGGTAGCCGCGGGCAATCGCCTTGCCTATGCCGCTGGTGCCACCGATGACCAGCGCGTACTTTGCATCGAGACTAAAACGGGAGAGACTGGCCATAGCCCGCTCACTTGACCAGTTGAGGCGAGATCAATGTGGGTAGGAACAACGCAATTTCCGGCCAGATGATGAGCGCCACCAGCACAAGCAGCATGGGAACCAGCATGATCATCGTGTCCTTGATCGCATACCTCAGGCGCACCTTGGCCACCGAGCAGGCGATCATCAAACAAAGGCCGTAGGGCGGCGTGACCAGGCCGAAGGCGAGCGCGACGATGCCGATGATCGCAAACTGGATCGGGTGCATGTCCACCGATTGCACCAGCGGCACCAGGGTGGTGCCAACGATGATGATGGCCGGGATGGCATCAAGGAAGCAGCCGACGACGAGGAAGCAAAACGCGATGAAAAAACCGACGCCGGTGGGACCCAGGCCCCAGGAGGTGACGTTCTGGAGCATGGCGCCGGGGATCTGGTAATAGGCCAGCAGCCAGCCGAACGCCGACGCGGTCCCGACGCAGAACAAGGCGATGCCCGACAGCTTGCCGGTCTCCGACAGCGCGGCGTAAAGGCGTTTTCGGTCCATTTCGCGGTAAATGAAAATCGACAGGATCGCGGCGTAGATCACCGCGACGGCCGCCGACTCGGTCGGCGTGAACCAGCCCAGCAGAATGCCGCCGACGATGATGAACGGGGTCATCAATGCGGGCACCGACTCCAGCGCAGACATGAAAAATTCCTTCGCAGTCGCGCGCGGATAGACCGGGTACTTGCGCCGCACCGCGTATACGTGCACCGTTGCCATCATGGCCCCGGCGATCAGCAAGCCCGGAATAATGCCGGCCAGGTAGAGCGCGCCAATAGATGTGGAAATGACGCCGCCCCAGACCACCATCAGGATGGACGGCGGGATGATGACCGCGAGCACGGCTGACACCGCCGTGATTGCGATGGAAAAGGACAGGTCGTACCCCTCCTTGGTCTGCGCGTCGATGAAGATCTTGCTCTGGCTGGCCGCGTCCGCCGTGGCGGATCCGGAAATACCTGCGAAAAATACCGAAAGCACCACATTGATCTGGGCCAGCGCGCCGGGCATGCTGCCGACCATGGTTCGCGAGAGCCTCACCAGCCGATCGGTGATGCCGCCTATGCCCATCAGGTTGGCCGTGAGCAGGAAAAGCGGCACAGCGAGCAGGATGAAAGAGTTGTACGCCTTGAAAGTTTCGTTGAACAACACCATGGGCGACAAGCGCGGTTCGAAGATCAGCGACGGCAGGCAGGCGAGTCCGAGCGCGAAAGCGACCGGTACCCGCACCACGAGCAGCGCGAAAAAGGTGCCGAACAGCAGCAAAGCTGCCATGCCCGGCGTGAGGCTGGCTTGCATCATTTTATTTCCTTGGAGGAGAGCAGGCGAATATTGGCGACGAAGGCCTCGCCGAGGAACAGAATCCAGGTCAGCCCGGCGACAGGCCATGCGAGGAATATGAAGGGCATCGGCAACTCGGCAAGCTCGGATTGCTGGCTCCAGCCGAAACGCACGAACTGGATTCCCCAGTAGACGAACACCAGTGCAAACAGCAGCACGAACAGGTGCGAGACGATGTGCAGCCTGGCGGCCGCGCGCGGGCTGAGCTCGGGCCACACATCGACGTCGAAGTGCGTGCCCTCGCGTACCGCGATCATGGCCCCGAGCATGACCATCCAGATAAACAGAAAGCGCGACAGCTCCTCGGTCCAGATGTAAGAAGGCACGAGTTCGGTAAAACGCGAAAGGACCTGCAGCGTGATCGGCACCAGAAGAATGGCGACGGTGGCCACCATCAGCCAGTTCAGCAGCTTGTAGTAAAAGTTTATCAATATTTTCATTGAGCGCCTGGGATTTGTTTCAAAAAGAGGTAATTGCCTGCGGCAAACCCCTTCAACCCGGGGTCGTCCCGCGGTCGGAACAAGTCCTGCATCAAAAAAAGCGCCTTACCGGATGATCCGGAGCGGCGCGTTCTTCGGGACTCTATCTATTTGATAGCGAGAATTTTGGCGTGGATGACGTCGGCGCCAATTTCCTTGGCGTATGTGGCCATCACCGGATCAACCAGGCTTTGCATCTTGGCCCGATCGGTGAACGCAATGCGCTTGAGCTTGCCGGCTTTTTCCAGGGCATCGATCTTGATGCTGTCCTCGCTCGACTCGAGTTGCCGGCCATAGGTGCCCGCCTCTTTGCCGGCCTTGATGATCGCGGCCTGCAGGTCAACGGGCAGTTTGGCGAAGGTCTTGCCGGAAAAGCAGATCGGGCGTATGGTGATGGCGTGCTCCGTCATGCTGAGGTTCGGGGCGACTTCGAAGAATTTCATCTGCTCAACCCCGGCTGCCTCGTTCTCGCCCGCCGCGATGACACCGTTCTGAATGGCGTTATAGACCTCGTTGTAGGCGATCACCGTCGGCGACATACCGATCGCGCCGAAGGTCTTGCTCCAGATCGGCGCGCCCTGAACGCGCACCTTGAGGCCCTTCATCTCGGCCAGGTTGCGCACCGGCTTGTTGACGAAGATGTTGCGCGTGCCGCCGCCGGCGTAACCGATCAGCATGACCTCGGCCTTCTGCGCGACTTCATCGGCGATGGGCTTGAGTACGTCGGCGTCGAGCACTTTGTTCCAGTGCGCCAGGTCGCGGAACAGGAAAGGCGCGTCGATGAAAGGTGCCGCCTTGGAGAACGTGGACATGTGAGCCGGCGAAACGATGGCGTAGTCCACCGAGATGCCCTGGTTCATGTAGGCGAAATAGTCTTTCTCCAGACCCAATGTACTGTTGCGATGAAGCACGAAGTTGAGCGGCTTGCCGTAGTATTTTTTGACCAGTTCCTCGAACTTGAGAAGTGTCTTATTGAACGCGTGGTCGTCGTTGAACTGCACCGCGCCGTGCAGCGTGATCGCCTGCTGCGCCGTCGCTGGCAGACAGAACGCCGCCAGCGCTGTGGCAGCCAATAAAGCGCGACGCCTCGCGACAAACGTGGATTTCAGCATGTTTGCTCCTTGGGGAAGGTTGACAGCCTTCTATTTGGCTGCTTGGGCAACTGCCCTCAAACACTGTAGGGTTCGTGTGCCGCCAGAAACATAAGGACAAACCCACCTTGACAGTTATTCTTTGCCGAATTACATTGCGCCCACTTTGAAAGAGCTTGGCATGATGGGACTTTTGGATTTGAGTGGCCGTGTAGCCATTGTCACCGGCGGCAACAGCGGCATCGGGCTGGGCATGGCGAAGGGGCTGGCGGCCGCCGGTGCCGCGCTCGTGATCGCCGGGCGCAACGCACTGAAGAACGCCGCGGCCGCTCAGTCGCTGCAAGCCCTAGGGGCGAAGGTGCTGGCGGTCGAGGCCGACGTCTCGCAGGAGATCGACTGCCGGGCACTGGTCCAGGCCACGCAGGAGCGCTTCGGGCGGCTCGACATCCTGTTCAACAATGCCGGCAGCAACATCCGCAAGCCGCCGCAGGACTACACCCTCGAAGAATGGAAAACTATTCTCGACACCAACCTCACCAGTGCCTTTGTCTGCAGCCAAGCCGCGTATCCGGCGCTGCTCAAGGCCGGCGGCGGCAAGATCATCAACACCGGTTCGATGACCTCCATCTTCGGCGCCGGATTCGCGGCGCCCTACAGCGCGAGCAAGGGCGCTATCGTACAGCTCAGCAAGTCGCTCGCTTCGGCCTGGGCCAAGGACAACATTCAGGTCAACGCCATCCTGCCAGGCTGGATCGATACTGACCTGACGCAACAGGCACGCAAGGACTTGCCCGGTCTGCACGAGCGCGTGCTCGCGCGCACCCCGGCAGCGCGCTGGGGCGTTCCCGACGACTTCGCCGGCATCGCAGTTTTCCTGGCCAGTCGTGCCTCCGATTTCGTGACCGGTACCGCGATTCCGGTCGATGGTGGTTATTCTGCCCAAGCGTAAACGGCGGCAGGGCGCTAAGGAAGGCAGAAAAAGCCAATATCCCATTTTTGGCAGCACTACCGGGCGCATTGCAGCGTTGCTCCTCGCTTGTGTGGCTCGCCACACGGCGCTCAGAGCGCCTTGCACTGTATCCCGCCAGCGCACCCAAAAACGGTACATTGACCATTTCCGCCTCTCTACGCCTGGGCCGCTGCGTCGGCTTGAATTTTTATGGCTACTTTTCATGTACAACATCACCACATGACCCCCATTTTCCTGACCCACCCCGAGGAAGCGCGCCGCCTTTACTTCGGCGAGCGCGCACTCGCCGGCCTGCGCGCGCTGGGTGAGGTGCGCCTGAATACGAGCGGGCGCGAGTTGAGCACGCGCGAGCTGATCGAAGCCGCGCGCGGTTGCAAAATTATTGTGTCGTACAGGCAGACCCCGGGTGAGGCGACGCTGTTTCGCGGCCTGCCTGCGCTGATCGCTTTCTCGCGCTGCGCCATCGACATCCGTAATATTGATGTACCGGCCGCCAGCGAACAAGGCGTTCTGGTGACGCAGGCCAGCGCCGGCTTCATTCCGTCCGTGTCCGAGTGGGTGATTGGCGCCATGATTGACCTGAATCGGCAGATCAGCGCCTGCACTGAGGCCTACCACGCAGGCCGGGTGCCCGTCGCTGCGATGGGGCGCGAGCTGCGCGGCGCCACGTTGGGCGTGATCGGCTACGGCCAGATCAGCCGCTACCTGTGTCCGCTGGGGCTGGCTCTGGGCATGCGTGTGCTGGTCTGTGACCCGTATGCCCGGGTCGCTGACTCCAACATCACCCAGGTCGAGCTGTCGCAGTTGCTGGCCGAATCGGACCATGTCGTGAGCCTGGCCGTTGCCACCGCAGAAACCGAAAACCTGATGAACGCGCAGGCCTTCGCGCGCATGAAACCGAGCGCTTTTTTCATCAACCCCTCGCGCGGCAATCTGGTGGACGAAGCGGCATTACTGCACGCGCTGGACGCTGGCCTGATCGCGGGCTGCGCCCTGGATGTGGGGCGCGCGCCCGACCAGATGCCCGCCCCCGCGTTGGCCCGGCATCCGCTGGTCATCGCCACGCCGCATGTGGGAGGCCTGACACCGCAAGCCATCGAACACCAGGCGCTGGAAACGGTGATGCAGGTGGCCGACATCCTTCTGGGTCGCGCGCCCAAGGGCGCCGTCAACGCTGAGCAGGCCACGCGCCTAACACGCCTGCGCGCCGTCTGATGCCGGTGCGGCAACAGGCATGAACACCCTCACTCCCGAGAAATAAAACCCCATGCAACTCCCCGCTCTCAAAACACCGGCTGGCGCCTGCGACTGCCACATGCATGTCTATGAGGATCGCTTCGCACTGGCGCCGACCGCCACCTTCAAGCCGCCGCACGCACCGGCCTCCGAGTACCGCAAGGTGCAGGCTGCGCTCGGTCTGCAGCGCATGGTGGTGGTCCAGCCCACCGGCTATGGCTTCGACAACAGCTGCACGCTGCAAGCCATGGCGGCCTTCGGCAGCAACGCGCGCGGCATCGTCGTGATCCACCCCGACACGAGCGAGGCCGAGCTGCAGCGGCTGCACGCGCTGGGCGTGCGCGGCGTCCGCTACATGATGATCAACGGCGGCGTGCTGCCCTGGGACACGCTGGAGGCCATGGCGGCACGCATCCAGCCGCTCGGCTGGCACATCGACCTGCAGCTCGACGGGCGCGATCTGCCGCAGTACGAAGACCGGCTCACGCGTCTGCCCGGCGCTCTGGTGATCGATCACAACGGCAAGTTTCTCGAGCCCGTGCCAGTCGAGCACGCCGGCTTCCAGACCCTGCTGCGGCTGCTGGACTCGGGCCGCTGCTGGGTCAAGCTGTCGGCGCCCTATGAAACCTCGAAGGCGGGGCCGCCCCGCTACGACGATGTGAGTGTGCTGGCGCGCGCGCTCGTCAAGGCCAGCCCGGATCGCTGCCTGTGGGCTAGCAACTGGCCGCATCCGAATATCCATCCAGTGCCGTCAAGCGCGGCCATGCTGGACCTGATGCTGCACTGGGCCGACGACGATGCAACACGCAACCGGATCCTGGCAGACAACCCGGCACAGCTGTACGGTTATTGAGGCACGCGAAGCAGCCAGAAAACGAACGGTATGTAGACCACCGCGAACACGGTGGATTCCAGCACCACAGTGGCGGCTTCACCCGGGCGCAACCTGAGCTGTGTGGCAAAAGTGACCGTGTTGCCGGCCAGCGGCACGACACCGATGATCAGCAACAGGGTGTGGACCATCGGATCGAACAAGCCGAGCACCGTCTTGTCCAGCAAGGCAAAGCCATAGGTGCAGGCGGGCCAGAGCAGGAACTTGATCGAGAACAGCAGCCCGGTCAGCCTCGCGTTGGTGCGCCAGCCTTCAACCTTGCTCAGGGCCACGCCAATCACCATCATGCCGATGATGACCCAGGCGCCCATGAAACGGTCCCACCAGGTCAGGAAGGCGGGCGCCAGCGGCAGGTTCAGACTGTTCCATGCCAGCCCGAGTACGACCGCATAGTTGGCGGGCAGTGACAGTACCTTCTTCAGGCTGTCGCGGACGCTATGGTGGCCGCGTGCGCCGAAGTAATAGCCAATTGTGGTTTCCGAGAGTGCCACGGCGAAGTTCATCAGAAAATAGATTCCGACCGCATGCGGCCCCAGCAGCGCCAGTACCAGCGGCGTGCCAAAGTAGCCGGTGTTGCCGGTGGAGGCGGCCATGGCCATCAGGTTGCGGGTGTTGTCGGCGTAAACATGCCGGGCGAAGCGGTAGGTCAGCAGAGCCATGCCTGCAGCGATGCCGAACAACACAAATGGCAAGAGCAGGTAGGTCGGCTGGAAATCGAGCTGGGCCACGCCGCCGAAATTTACCACCGGGGACAAAAAGTAGATCGCCACCATGGCCAGCGAACGGGGTTCGACATCGAGCCAGCGCCCTGCGCCATAGCCCAGTCCGATGAGCGCCAACAAAGGCACAAGATGGCTCAGGAGAATGGTTGTCATGGCCTGCTTGTGTAATTTTTTTTCGGCGTTTTGCCTTGACTTGGAACGGACGACATACTAGCATCCCGCCAGACTTGCGACATTGATTTAAATAATTCATACAACCGAGCCGGCCTCAAGCCGCTCCAACCCGCACAATTCTTGCGATGACAACACCGTTCAACCAACCCTCCGCCCTGCGTGTTTTGATCACCGGTGCGGCTGGCAACATTGGTCGCGTGCTGCGCGCCCACCTCCAGGGTCGCTACGCCTTGCTGCGCCTGACCGACGTGGCGCCGCAGGCGGCGGCCGGTGCTGGCGAAGAAGTGAGCACGGTGGATATCTGTGACATGGCGGCGCTGGAGCGCAGCATGCAGGGCATCGACTGCGTCATTCACCTGGCCGGCGTGCCCGAGGAAGATGCGTGGGAAAAAGTCCTGCCCCTTAACATTGAGGGCTGCTACAACGTGTTCGAGGCGGCGCGCAGCCAAGGCGTTCGGCGCCTGGTGTTTGCCAGTTCCAACCACGCTGTCGGCTTTCACCGGCGCGAGACTTTCATCGATACCGAAGTGGCGCCGCGCCCCGACGGCCGCTATGGCGTGTCCAAAGTGTTCGGCGAAGCGGTGGGGCGCCTGTATGCCGACAAGTACGGCCTGTCGGTGGCCTGCCTGCGCATTGGTTCGTTCCGCCCGTCCGACCGGCCGAGCGAGTCGCGCCACCTGCTGACCTGGATCAGCCACCGCGACATGGCGCAACTGGCGTACCGCTGCGTCGAGCATCCGGCCTACCACTTCGTCGTGGCGTATGGCGTTTCCAACAATCTGCGCAACCGCTGGGACAACACCCCCGCGAAGTTCCTGGGCTACCGGCCGCAGGACAACGCCGAGGACTACGCCGCCGAAGTGCTGGCGACCTCGCCCGTGGAAGACCCGATCGCGGCCCAGTTCCACGGCGGCATGTACTGCCCGATGGAATTCGTGGGCGACACCACGCGCATCGACGGCGGACCGCTCTGACCGAGCGACGGTTTGCCCCGACTTCCTGCCACCTCCCTGAAAGCCCGACCTACATGTACGCAGCACCCCCCGTCCTTCAGACCACCGTCTTCGCGCGCATTCCCGACGAATTCCGCATCCGGGGCCGCAGCAACCGCTGGATCGACGTGCAGCGCGGCGGCGCGCCGACCGACTGCTTTCTGGAAGGCCCCTCGTTCGACCGCGCCGGAAACCTCTATGTGGTCGACGTGGCCTGGGGCCGGATTTTCCGTATCGCACCGGATGGCCGGGTCGAGCTGTTCACCGAATATGACGGCGAGCCCAATGGTCTAAAAATTCATCGCGATGGACGCCTATTCATCACCGACTTCCGCCACGGTCTGATGGTCGTCGACCCGGTCACGCGCGCCGTCACGCCGTTTCTGGAGCGCGCCGTGCTGGACCGCTTCAAAGGGGTCAACGACCTCGTTTTCGCCAGCAACGGCGACCTGTACTTCACCGACCAGGGCTTGACGGGCCTGCATGATCCCAGTGGCTGCCTGTACCGCCTGCGTGCCGATGGCCGGCTCGAATGCCTGCTCAACAACATCCCCAGCCCGAACGGCCTGGTCCTGAACCAGGCCGAGAACGCGGTGTACGTGAATGTGACGCGCGGCAACTGCGTTTGGCGCGTGCCGCTGCTGCCCGATGGCACGCCGTACAAGGTGGGCGTGTTCATCCAGCTCTCGGGTGGCCTGGGCGGTCCCGATGGCCTGGCCATCGACAGCGCGGGCAACCTGGCCGTGGCCCACATCGGGTTGGGCACGGTCTGGCTGTTCAGCCACCTGGGCGAGCCGCTGGCGCGCATCAAGTCCTGCGCCGGACTGGCCACCACCAACCTGGCCTATGGCGGACCGGACAACAGGACGCTTTACATCACCGAATCCGATTCAGGCTCAGTGCTCTGCGTCCAGCTTGAGGTACCGGGGCAGACGATGTTCTCGCATCGCTGAAGCTGCGGTGCGTTCAGCAGATTGCTAAAATAAAAATTGCTTTTTTGTCTGTATGCTCACAGACAAATATCGAATCGAATACAGGAGTTGTTAGTGAACAAATTGGAGCCTTCAGCCAAGGGCGTTTACCTGATTACCGTCACGCCCTTTACCGACAGCGGTGCGCTCGACTTGGCCAGCACCGACCGCATGGTTGATTTTTGTCTGAACTGCGGCGTGACGGGTTTGACCGTGCTGGGCATCATGGGCGAAGCCACCAAGCTCACGGCCGAAGAGTCACGCGTGTTCGTCAAGCAGG
This sequence comes from Polaromonas sp., assembly GCA_040400775.1. GTDB lineage: Bacteria > Pseudomonadota > Gammaproteobacteria > Burkholderiales > Burkholderiaceae_C > Polaromonas. Next base: position 10,812 of record JBBAPP010000030.1, read on the forward strand.
TGCTGGCCCGGGTAGCGGGGCGTGTGCCGGTCGTGGTCGGCGCCTCGGCGCCCGGCTTTGCGCCGATGCGCGAACTGACCGAGAGCGTGATGGCCATGGGCGCGGCCGGCGTGATGGTGGCGCCCCCGTCCAGCGTGCGCACTGACGACCAGATCCTGGCCTATTTCGACATGGTCAATGAGACCCTTGGGCCGGACGTACCCTGGGTGCTGCAGGATCACCCGGTTTCCACCGGCGTGCAGATGTCCACGTCCGTCATCCTGCGCATCATCAAGAACTCGTCCACCTGCGTCATGCTCAAGCACGAGGATTGTCCCGGTCTGGCCAAGCTGTCTGCGATTCGCGCCGCCGAGGGGCGCGGTGATGTCAAACGGATCTCGATCCTGACCGGCAATGGCGGTGGCCTGTTCCTGCCTGAAGAGCTCACACGCGGTGCCGACGGCGCCATGACCGGCTTTGCCTATCCGGAGATGATGGTCGATGTATGCCGGGCCCACGCGGCGGGCAACATTGAAAAGGCGCACGATGTCTTCGACGCCTATTTGCCGCTGGCCCGCTACGAGCAGCAAGCTGGCATTGGTCTGGCCGTTCGCAAGCACATTCTGGCCGAGCGCGGCGTGATTGCCTCGGCGGCCGTGCGCAAACCGGGGCCTAAGCTCTCGGCCGCAGATATTGCCGATATCGCACGGTTGACGACGCGGCAGAACCGGCGACTGGCCGAGCTGGGATAGCAGCCTGCATGACCGCTGGAGACATGGAGCGGCCGCATCTATTGCAGGTGGGGGATTTTCCTGCCGAGCTGCAGCACGATATCGACAGCGAATTCATAACCCACACTTTCGCCGCTGCCAGTACCGACAAGGCTCTGGTCGAAAAAATCGCCGGCATTATCACGCGCAGCAATTACCGGATTCCAGCGGAGATGATCGCCGTTTTTCCAAATCTGCGGATCGTCGCCACTTCCGGTGTCGGCTATGACGGCATTCCCCTGGCAGCCACCCAGGCGCGCGGCATCACGGTCACGAATACACCGGGCGTATTGGATGCTGCAGTCTCCGAACTGGCCATCGGCATTCTGCTTGCCCTGCTGCGCAAAATTCCCGAGGGAGATGCCCACACGCGCTCGGGCGCCTGGTCACAGGCACCCTTTGCGCTCACCACCAGTCTGGCCAGCAAGTCGGTCGGCATTGTCGGGCTCGGGCGCATAGGCCAGGGCATTGCCAGGCGGCTTGCGCCCTTTGATGTCCGCATTTCCTACACCGGCAGCCATAAACCCAGCTTCCCGTACACCCATGCCAGCAGTGTGATTGAGATGGCCAGGGACGTCGATATCCTGTTTGTCTGCTGCAAGGGCGGCGCCGAAACCGAGAAGCTGATCAATGCGCCGATACTGGAAGCCCTGGGGTCGGATGGCTTCCTGATCAATATGTCGCGCGGCAGCGTGGTCGATGAGGCGGCGCTGATCGAAGCTCTGAACAAGGGCAAGATCAAGGGGGCGGGACTCGATGTGTACAACAACGAACCCCGTCCGGACCCGGCGATCTTGGCGCTGCCCAACACCGTGCTAACGCCGCATATGGGCAGCGCCACGCAGGAAGCCCGGCGACTGATGTTGAAGCTCACGCTGGATAACCTGCGCGCCGTGCTCTCGGGTAAGCTCGCGCTGACACCCGTGCTTGAATAAGCCGTCCTACCAACTTTTACCCTGAGCCACCATGATAGAAATTTCCCAAAAGCGCCTGACGGGTTCGATTATCCGTCTGCATCCGAACGACAACATCGTAGTCGCGCGAGTGGATGTGGCGATAGGCACGCATGTGCCGAGCGAGAATTTCACCAGCCGCAGTCAGGTACCCGCAGGCTACAAGATCGCTGCAAAAAAAATTCTCAAGGGCGAACCCATCCTCAAATACAGCGTCACGGTTGGCTTTGCGAATGTGGATATCGAGCCGGGCACCATGGTGCACGGTCATAACACCGAGTTTCGCGAATTCGACCGCGATTACGCTCATGCCAGTGAATTCAAGCCTGTGCAAATGTTGCCCGAGTCCGAGCGCGCGAGCTTCAAAGCTTATGTGCGCGCCAATGGCAAGGTCGGTACGCGCAATTTCATTGGCATTTTGTCGACCGTCAATTGTTCAGCCACGGTCGTGAATAAGATCGCCGAATGGTTTACGCCCGAACGGCTGGCCGAATTTCCGAATGTCGATGGTGTGGTGGCCTTCAGTCACTCGATCGGCTGCGGCATGGAAATGACCGGCGAGCCGATGCAACTGCTTCGCCGCACCATGGCCGGTTACGCTCGCCATCCGAACCTTGCTGCGGCTTTGGTGATAGGCCTGGGTTGTGAGCGCAATCAGTTAAAAGGCTTGATGGCGCAGGAAGAACTCCAGGCCAGCCCCCATCTGCACACCTTTATCATGCAAGAAACGGGCGGCACTCGCAAAACCATAGAAGCCGGCATTGAAGCGGTGCGCGCCTTGTTGCCCGAGGCCAACAATGTGCAGCGCGAAACAGTTTCCGCCAGCCATCTCAACGTCGGCCTGCAGTGCGGCGGCTCGGATGGTTTCTCATCGATTACCGCCAATCCCGCACTCGGCGCGGCGGTGGATATTCTGGCCCGCCATGGCGGCACCGCGATTCTGTCTGAAACTCCCGAGATTTATGGTGTTGAACACACCTTGACCCGGCGTGCCGCAAGCCAGGCGGTCGGCGAAAAGCTGATCGAACGCATCCGCTGGTGGAAGGACGAATATTCGGTCGGTCGCGATGTGCAGATCAATGGACAGGTCAGCCCGGGCAACCAGATCGGCGGTCTGGCGAATATTTTTGAGAAGTCACTCGGTTCTGCGATGAAGGGCGGCACAGGCCCTTTGATGGCAGTCTATAACTATGCTGAACCCGTGCGTGCGAAGGGCCTTGTGTTTATGGACACCCCCGGCTTCGATCCGGTTTCTGCGACGGGCCAGATTGCCGGTGGAGCCAATCTGATAGCGTTTACCACCGGCCGCGGCTCCATGTTCGGCTCCAAGCCGGCGCCCTGCGTCAAGCTCGCGACCAATAGCCCGATGTTCAACCGCCTTGAAGAGGATATGGATATCAATTGCGGCGAAATTCTCGACGGTACGGTGTCTGTCCAGGAAATGGGCCAGCGAATTTTTGAGCTATTTCTGCGCACGGCTTCGGGCGAAGCGTCAAAGAGCGAAAAGCTCGGTCTCGGCGATCATGAGTTTGTGCCCTGGCAAATTGGCATCATGAGTTAATGACGGCACCGGCCTGGATCGGACGGGTTGCGGCGCATCGCCCCCCTGCGTGAAATCGGCTTGTCAAGCCCGTTGTGGAGCGGGCGGTTCAGCCCTGAAATACTGCTTGGCCAGCACGAGCACCACCATTCCAAAACCAATCAGATCAGCCATGCCGCTGGGGTACACCAGTGCGAAACCAGCCACGATCAGCATCCAGCGTTCCAGCACCGTGGTGCGTTTGAGCGCCCAGCCCTGGAAACCACCCGCGAGTGCGGCCACACCGACGGCGGCGGTGAGCGTCACTTCGGCAATCGACCACCAGTTGGCCGTCGCCAGTGCCTTGGTGGAGCCCATCAACAGCAGCCCCTGGCCGCTCGGGTCGAGCACGAACATGAAGGGCACCAAGAAGGCCGGCACGGTGTACTTCCAGCATTGCAGCGTGGTCTTGTAGGGATCGCCGCCGGTGATGGCTGCCGCCGCAAACGGCGACAGCGCGGTGGGCGGCGACACCTCGGACAGCACGGCGTAGTAAAAGATGAACATGTGGGCGGCAAAGTCGGGCACGCCGAGCTTGATCAGTGCCGGCGCGGCAATCACCGCGCAGATGATGTAGGAGGCGGTGACCGGGACGGCCAGGCCCACAATCCACACCACCAGCGCGGTGAAGATCGCAGTCAGCAGCAGGCTGCCACCGGCATAGTCGATCACGATGCTGCTGAACTTCAGGCCCAGTCCGGTGAGCGTGACCACACCCACGATGATGCCCGCACCGGCGCAGGTGGCCGCCACGTTGAGCACGCTGACCGAGCCGGCTTCCATGGCCTTCACAAAGGGCGACTGGAACAGGTTTTTGGTGAATGAGCCCTTGCCGGTGAACAGGTCGTAAGAGATCAAGGCGGTGTCACGCCGCAGAAAGCTGGTGCAAAACGACACCACCGTGGCCCAGAACACCGACAGCACCGGCGAGAAGCCCCACATCATGAAGACCACGATGGAGATCAGCGAGAGGAAGTGGTACCAGTATTTTCTCGTCAGGTTCCAGACCGAGTCCACCTTGTCAAAGGTGGCGTTGCCCATGCCGTGTTTGCGGGCATCGATTTCCACCATCAGGAACAGGGCGAGGTAAAAAAGAAGGGTCGGGATCACGGCCATCAGCAGCACGTCGAGGTAGGAGATTTTCAGAAACTCCGCGATCAGAAATGCTGCGGCACCCAGCACCGGTGGCGAGATGATCGCACCCAGGCCGCCAGCCGCCAGCAGGCCGCCGGCGGTATTCTTGTCATAACCCACCTTGGCCAGCATCGGGTAGGCGACAGCCCCCAGTGTGACGGTGGTCGCAACCCCGGAGCCGGACGGCCCGCCCAGCAGAAACGAGGCCAGCACCACAGTGCGGCCTGCGCCGGTGGGCTTGCCACCCATCGCGGAAAACGAGAAATCAATGTAGAACTTGCCCGCGCCGGAGTACTGCAAAAACGCGCCGAAAATCGTGAACAGAATGATCAGCGACGCCGACACATCGACAGCCACGCCATAAATGCCTTCCAGCGTCATGTACATCACCCCCACCAAGCGGCCTACCTCGTAGCCCTTGTGGGTCCATGGGGCGGGCAGGTAGGGGCCAAACAGGGCATACAGGATGAAGGCTGCGGTGATGGCCGGCATGATCCAGCCAGTAGTGCGCCGCATGGCTTCGAGCACCATCGCAATCAGCGCGATACCGAAGACAATGTCCCAAGGATTGGGGGCGGTGTTGCGGTCGCTGAAGTCGTCACCGCCCTGAATCAAATACACCACCACGGCGATCGACAGCGCCGCGGCCAGCCAGTCCCACCACATGATGCGATGGCGAAAGCGCGCGGCGATGGGAAACATCAGGAAGCACAGAAACAGCACAAAGCCGACATGGACCGGGCGCAAGGTCTGTGTGGCCACAATGCCGTAGGCGGTGTAGAGGTGAAACACCGACATCACAAACGCGACCACAGTCACAAAAATACCCAACCAGCCCTTCAGCTTATTGGCCGCGCCTTCTTCGGCCTCGATGAACTCTTCCGCCTTGTGGATCGCTTCTTCGCTGACGACGACTTCAGGTGTGTCTGGTGAGGGGGGCTGACTCATGCTGGTGGACCTTGTGCGTCAGGTTTTTTCGGAGCAGATAAAAAAGCCCCCCCAGCTGTGATTTTTTGGGGGGGTGTCTTCAGGAAACTCAGTTGAGTTTGACGCCTTTTTCTGCAAAGTATTTTGCGGCGCCGGGGTGAAACGGAATCGGTGTGGCGCTTGATTTCTGGTTATCAAGCTTGAAGTTGGTGGCTTCCTTGTGCACGGCAATCAGGTCGTCACGCTTGTCGAAGATGGTTTTGACGATGTTGTAGGCCGTCTTGTCGTCCATGCTCTCGTGGGCTACCAGAATGTTCATCACGGTGGCCTGCTTGTTGTCGGTATCCATGCCCTTGTACATATCCTTGGGAATGCTGTCTTCAATGTACAGGTTGCCATACTTTTTGTTCATGGCGGCGACCTGCTCGGAATGGTCCACCATCTTGAGTTTGGTACCGGGCGTATTGGCCAGGTCCGTCACGGCCGCCGTGGGCAGGCCGCCGACCCAGAAGAAGGCGTCGATCTTGCTGTCCTTCATCGCATTGACCGACTCGGAAGCGCCCAAGCGTTCGCGTTTGAGGTCCTTGTCTTTGTCCAGACCGGCGGCCTCGATCAGGCGGAAGGCCATCACTTCGGTGGCGCTGCCTGGCGATCCGGTAGATACGCGCTTGCCCTTCAGGTCAGCCATTTTGGCGATGCCCCGGCCCTCGACGCTGACCACGTGCATGCGATTGGGGTAAAGAATCATCAGGGTCTTGAGCGGTATTTTGTTGCCCTTGAACTTGTCCTCACCCTTGTAGGCGTCCAGGCCGGCATCTGTCATGGTGAAGCCAATATAGGGTTTGCCACTGCCGATCAGCTTGAGGTTGTCGACCGAACCGCCGGTGACCTCGGCTGTGGCCTGCATGCCGGGTACATGTTTGGACAGCGCTGCCGCGATGCCGCCCCCCATGGGGTAGTACACCCCGCCGGTACCGCCGGTGGCGATAGAAATGTTTTGCGCGCCAGCGCTCAACGACAGCGCAAGGCCAGCGACCAATGCGTAAATGCGGGGTTTTAAATAAGTCATGTTTGTCTTTTTGTAGAGGGGTAGGGCGCACGAACCCATATTTTTTTATTCTTACATGGGATTTAGTCAACACACTAATAGTTTTCCCGAGGATGAGGGGGTAGCTCCGGGTGTCTGTTTTCTTCGCCGGGCGGACTGGCGCAGAGCAGGCCGTCAGGTTGGCGAGCGAGCGGTGCTGCAACTGGTCGTGCCGCACGCAGCTTGCCCTCAAATCAATCGGTTTTGAGGAAGTCCCGGATGGCAAACAGCGTCAATTCAGGCGTTTCCCACATTTGGTGATAGCCGACGGGAAAACGCTCGACCTGCACAGTTTTTCCACTTTGCCTGGCCTTGGCGATCGGGGCCTCTGCGGCTTTGGCATGCGTCGTCTGGCCTGCGCGCCCAGCACGAACAGCACCGGGCAGGTGACTTGCGTGATGGCTTTCTCGCCGTTGGCGTAACTGTCGCAGGCCTTGAAGCCGCGGTAACTGATCAGTATCCCAACCCAGCGCGCAGCCCAGGCGTTCATGAAGAAACTGTGCATTTCGGTGGTCAGGCCGTACAACGCAAAGCCATTTTGGCTCGATTGGAGGCCTTCGGAAGTTTTGTTTCTTGAGATCCCCCTGGAGGCGATAGGCGACAATCTGCAGCAATGCAAACCCCATCGAGCCTGAGTCAGTTCAGCCATGCCGAAAAAAAATGCACTGATTCTGATGCTGCTGGGGCAGATCACTGCGTTGTAAGAGGCGGTCAAGCAGCTTGAAAGTCGATTGGCCGGCAACAGCAAAAACTCTAGCAAGCCCCCGTCAAGCGACGGCTTGAACTAACCCACGCCGAAGTCCTTACGTGTTACGGGCCAGAAACAAACCGGTAGGCAAAAAGGTCAGCCCGGCAGCACCTTTATTCAAGCCACACAGCCCGACAAGATCGTTATTCATGGCGTTCCAGCGCAGTGCCAAACCTATCGGTGTAGCCTAACGCTTGCTTATGTGGGCGAAACACGCCAGGTCTTTGATTTGCCCTCGCTGAAATTCGAGGTCACCGAACACCACGTCAGTCAGGCCACGGTCGTCAAGGCAGCCGTCGCAAGTGCAGGAATCTTTCAGCCTACGGTAGATGCCATCGGCCAAGCCGCTGTCAACGCAGCCGTGCTGCATGCCGATGAGACCGGGCTACGGGTTGCCAAGAAGCTGCACTGGCTACATGGGCTGGCCACCGACACGCTGACCTGGATGGGTTGTCACCCCAAACGGGGAGGCGAGGCGTTCGATGCACTGGCCCTGCTCCAGCAATTCAACCTAGAAAAGGCAGTTGACCGCTCGCAGCCCTTTGGCAGACCGCATGAAGGTTCAGCTTTTGAGC
>JBBAPP010000031.1:0-6512 GCA_040400775.1 Polaromonas sp.
ATTGAACACTTTGACGTCCTGATCGTGGGCGCAGGCCTGTCCGGCATAGGCGCGGCCGTGCAGCTCAAGAAAAACTGCCCCGAGCGCAGCTTTGCCATTTTTGAAGGGCGTCAATCGCTGGGTGGGACATGGGACCTGTTTCGCTATCCGGGCATACGCTCTGACTCAGACATGTACACCCTGGGCTATGCATTCAAGCCCTGGACTGGAGACAAATCAATCGCCGACGGCGCGACCATCCTCAAGTACATCGGCGACACCGCTCGCGACTACGGCATTAGCCCACACATCCGCTACGCGCACCGCGTGAAGCGGGCTGCGTGGTCCACGGCCGATATGCGCTGGATCCTTGACGTTGACAAAGGCCTGCAGCAGGAGCGCGTGCAGATCAGCTGCAGTTTTTTATATATCTGTAGCGGCTACTACAACTACGCGCAAGGCTACACGCCAGCCTTTCCTGGTGCAGAGCAGTTTGCCGGACGGATCGTGCACCCGCAAAAATGGACCCCCGACATTAACTATGCCAACAAGCGCGTGGTGGTGATTGGCAGCGGTGCCACGGCAGTCACTCTGGTGCCATCCTTGGCTGACAAAGCCGCGCACGTGACCATGCTGCAACGTTCGCCCAGCTACGTGCTGTCGCGCCCGGCCCAAGACCGCTTGGCCCAATGGATGAATCGGTATCTACCCTCGGGGTTGGCCTATGGGATCACGCGCTGGAAAAACGTCCTTCTGGGCATGCTGTTTTTCAAGCTTTCAAAAAGCCAACCCGAGCGTATCAAAAAAATGATTATTCAGGGCGTTAGAAAATCTGTCGGTCCAGCCTGCGATGTTGAAAAACACTTTACCCCCAGCTACAAGCCCTGGGACCAGCGCCTGTGCCTGGTGCCCAACGCTGACCTGTTCAAGGCCATACGCAAGGGCAAGGCCTCAGTGGTGACTGACCACATCGAGTGCTTCACTGAAAAAGGCATCAAGCTGCGCTCTGGCGGGGAACTGGAGGCCGATGTGATCGTCACCGCCACTGGTCTGGACTTGCTGGCGCTGGGCGGCATTGAGATTGTGGTGGACGGTACAGCCATCGTGATGAAGCAGACCATGAGCTACAAGGGCATGATGCTGGCCGGTGTGCCCAACCTGGCCTATGTGATCGGCTATACCAATGCGTCATGGACTCTGAAATCCGACCTGACCGGCGAGTACATTTGCCGCCTGCTGAACAGCATGGCGAAACGGGGCGCCAGACAATGCACCCCGCGACTCACCGACCCAAACATCAAGGAAGAAAGCTGGATTGACTTCAGCTCTGGCTACATCCAGCGGTCGCTGGAAAAGTTCCCCATGCAGGGCAACAAAAAGCCTTGGCGTCTGCATCAAAACTACGCACTTGACCTCATCACGCTGCGCTTTGGCGCAGTCGATGACGGCAGCATGGATTTTTCAAAAGGAATGTAATGTGAAAAAAGCAGCTTTTGTTATCCTGGTCTTGGTCGTACTGGCCACCACCGCCGCCTTCTTCTTGCGAGTTCCCCTGAGCCTGCTGGTGGCAAAAAAAGTAGCCCCCGAGCGGCTGGCACTTGATGCCATGAAGGAATTGCCCGATGGCTTGCATATTGGCCTGTGTGGCGCGGGCTCGCCGTTCCCCGACGATAAGCGCGCCGGGCCCTGCACGCTGGTGCTGGCTGGCAAACGGCTGTTCATCGTTGACGCAGGCAGCGGCAGCGTGCGTAACATTGGAAAAATGGGTTTTCAGCATGGCCGCATCGACGCCATCTTTCTGACCCACTTTCACTCCGACCACATTGATGGCCTGGGTGAGTTGATGCTGCAACGCTGGGTATCGGCGGCCAATACTTCGCCAGTGCCACTTCACGGGCCAGTCGGTGTTGAAACCGTGCTGGCCGGCTTTATGCAGGCCTATGCGCAGGACACGCAATACCGGGTGGCACACCATGGCGAAGCAACGGTGCCTTCAGGCGGGTTTGGCGGCCAGGCCTTGCCCTTCACGATGGGCGCAGATGGCCGCGTGGTGCTGCTGAAAGATACCGACCTGGAGATCACCGCCTTCACGGTAGACCACGGCCCGGTACATCCGGCGGTGGGCTACCGCTTTGCCTACAAAGGTCGTAGCCTGGTTATCAGCGGCGATACCAAGAAATCTGCCGCCGTACAGCGTGAAGCTACTGGCACTGATGTGCTGGTGCATGAAGCGATGTCCACGCCACTGACGGTTATTTTGAAAGACAGCGCAGCTCAGGTTGGACGCATGCATCTGGTAAAAATATTTGGTGATATTTTGAATTACCACAGCTCCCCTGAAGAAGCTGCCGAGACCGCACGCGATGCCAAGGTGGGCTACCTGCTGCTCAACCACATCGCACCGCCGCTGCCGCTGCCCGGTCTTGAAAAAGCGTTTCTGGGCGACGCACCCAACATCTACCGTGGCCCGATTCGCGTGGGCGTGGATGGTGACTTTGTGAGCCTGCCTGCCGGGTCAAACGAAATCAAAGTCAGCCGGCGTTTTTGATCATGCGCCAGCCGCCTACCCTTCCCCAGGTGTCCGAAGTGCTGCGCACGCCAGAAGCGCGCTTTACCGATCTGCCGGACTTCGCCTACAGGCCCCACTACACCAACATAGGCGGCCTGCGTATCGCCCACATCGACGAAGGCCCGCGCGATGCGCCCACCGTGCTGCTGATGCACGGAGAACCGACCTGGTCGTTTCTGTACCGCAAAATGATTCCGGTACTGCTGGCCGCCGGTTTGCGGGTGGTGGCGCCTGACCTGGTGGGTTTTGGCCGCTCGGACAAACCCGCCCGTAAGTCCGACTACTCTTATTTAAACCACGTGCAATGGATGAGCGCCTGGATGCAGGCCAAGGACTTGCAGGGCATTACCCTGTTTTGCCAGGACTGGGGCTCGCTCATAGGCCTGCGCATGGCGGCCGAGGCACCCGAGCGCTTCGTGCGTATTGTGCTGGCCAATGGCGGGCTGCCCACCGGCATGGAAGAAGTACCGCGCGCCTTCAAGATCTGGCGTGCGTTTTCGATGTACAGCCCCTGGTTTCCGATCGGCCGCATTGTCAAGTCCGGCTGCGTGGCCGGCTTGAACGCTAGCGAGGTGGCAGCCTACGACGCGCCCTTCCCGTCAAGCCGCTACAAAGTCGCAGCCCGCGTGTTTCCAGGCTTTGTTCCAACGACGCCGCAGGACCCTGAACGGCAAAACAACGAGCAGGCGTGGGAGATGTTCAAGCGCTGGGACAAGCCCTTCCTGACGCTGTTCAGCAACCGCGACCCGGTGACGCGCGGCGGCTACAAAATCTGGCAAAAACTGGTGCCGGGCGCGCAAGGCCAGCCACACGCCATCACGCGCAATGCCGGACATTTTTTACAGGAAGACAAAGGCATTGAAGTGGCCCGCGCCATCGTGGCGTTTATGCGGGTTGGCGGGTGATAAAACATGCAGCCATGCTTGTTTTAACCCAGCACCATGCGCAACCACTTGCAGGTCCATAGCCATCCGGTTGGGCAATTTAAGGCCAGGATTTCGCATCAGGTGGCGCACCTGGGCGCACCGGTGCATACGGCGGAAAAGTTGGTGCCAGCAGCAAAGGGGAAGCGCCAACAGACTGACCGGATGAAGCAGCGCCGCCATGCTTGGGTTTCCACCACGGCATGAACATTTGTGCTTCAATGTCATCAATCTTTTTGATCGTCTTGGCACGATCATCCGGCCTGGACGACTCGCCGCCTTGAAAAACCGATGGCCAATCGCCCGGGTCGTGCCCGGCTATGGCTTGACGCTGGCGCATCCTACGCAGCATGTCAAATTCGCGCTTGCGAACCAAGTCATTGCGCCGCTTGCGCTCAACCATTTCCTTGAGCAACAGCTTGCTCACGGCCTGATCGCGGTGGGTCGTGTTACTGCCAAGCGCCGACCGGTTCACCTCTGAGTTGCGAACCAAGGCCAGCATCCTTGAAAGCCAACCTGCGGAGATGTCTGGTTTGGCCATAAAGCTTGGTTTGGAGGACGTTAAAAGCAGCGATGTTGCTGATGCAGCGTCAATCACCAAACATTTTTTGCTTTAGCTCGCGTCGCTGTTGTGCCTCAAGCGACAAACTGGCTGTTGGCCGCGCAATCAATCGGCCAACGCCAATCGGCTCGCCGGTTTCATCGCAGTAACCGTAATCACCCGAATCAATGCGGGCAATCGACTGCTCGATTTTTTTAAGCAGCTTGCGTTCACGGTCACGGGTACGCAACTCCAGTGCGTGCTCTTCTTCAATCGTGGCACGGTCAGCCGGGTCAGGCACAACGCTGGTGTCTTCACGCAGGTGCTCAGTCGTGGCTCCGGCACTGTTATGAATATCTTGCTTCAGGATAGACAACCTGTGGCGGAAAAAAGCCATCTGTTTGTCGTTCATGTATTCGGCATCGGGCATGGCCTTGACTTCTTCGTCTGTCAAGGTTTCGGCAGTTTTGGTTTTCCAGTTATTGGCTAACTTAGGGTCTTTTTTGGCGGCCACGTGAGGTGGCGGCGCGATCACACGTTCTGTCATTGTTGAGTAACTGGCTTTGGCTGCGTCTGGCGCATGGGTAGGCACCATGGGTGCGGGAGGAGGCATGTGCGCCAGCGCGCGCGAGGAGCTTCTGCGGCCCGGCTTGAGAGGTGGTGGTGGTGGCAAACCATTGCTGGCCAGCGCAGACTTGGGCTGCGCAACGAGCGCAGGCGCTACGCTCGCTGCTGCGACTTTTTTACTGATCACGACAGACATAGGCTTTATTTTCACAGGTTTAACGGCTACTTTTGCAGCCACTTTAGCGACTGCTTTCGCAGGGGGGTTGACAATTGCTTTGGCTGGTAATCTGGGCGTTGGCTTGACCGCTGTCTCAGTCCTCGGTTTGGCTTTGGCTTTGACGGGCGCTTTGGCCTTGGCTGGCGGCGCTTTAGCAAGCGTCTTGGCGGCTGACTTTTTCACCATCGGCTGGGCCTTGACGGCAGGTTTTGTGGTTTTTTTAACCGCCGCTTGAGCTGATGTGTGAGCAGACTTAGCAGCAGGTTTAAGCACTGTTTTAGGTTTGGCCTTGGCTGCCGTCTTGACCACTGGTTTGCTGACGGCGGCATGCGCCACTTTTTTGGCCATTGGTTTTGGTTTGCTGGCGGTTTGACTCGCCTTGCTTGATTTTGCTGGTTTCGCTGGTTTCGCTGGTTTCGCTGGTTTCGCTTTCACTGCCTGTCTCCCTTAAGATGCCGCCGCTGGATGAACCCCAGCGCCACCGCCGGATGGGCTGCGGGGTCGGGTATTTAGGTTGCGCGCGATTGTAGCGGTTGCTCGGCTTGAGCGGATGGTTTCAAGCAAAAGCGTTGGAGAATCGATACAAACTTAGACTTTTATAAAATTTGTTGCCATATGCGCGTTTTATACAACCGGCTTGCAGCCTAACCCAAAGAAGCATCAAACCAAGCACTGTTCCAGCCCTTGCATAAAAATATCTTTTGGCAGATCGATACCAATAAACACCATTTTGCTGGTTTTGGCCTCACCCTCTGCCCAAACCGGACCCAAATCACTGCCCATCAGCTGATGGACGCCCTGAAAAATCACTTTGCGCTCAGTGCCCTCCATGTTCAGCACGCCTTTGTAGCGCAGCATGCGCGGGCCGTAAATATTGACAATCGCACCCAAAAAATCTTCCAGTTTGGCCGGGCTGAAGGCCTTGTCAGAGCGAAACACAAAGCTTTTGACATCATCGTCGTGCGCGTGGTGCTGGCCGTGCTCAGCAGCGTGGGACGGATGATCGCAAGGCTCGCCTTCCGCATGGTTGTGGCCTTCATGGCCATGGCTGTGCGCGTGGTCGTGATCATCCGCCTTGAGAAAATCCGGGTCAATATCCAGTTTGGCGTTCAGGTTAAAGCCGCGCAAGTCAAACACATCGGCAATCGCCACGTCGCCAAAATGCACTGCTTTTTGCGGCGCACGCGGGTTCATGTGGGTCAAGCGGTGCATCAGCGCTTTGACTTCCGCCTCCGCCACCAAGTCGGTTTTACTGATAAAAATTTGGTCTGCAAAGCCAATCTGGCGGCGCGCCTCCTGCCTGTCGTTCAGTTGCCTGTCGGCATGCTTGGCATCGACCAGCGTCAAAATCGAGTCCAGCAGATACTGCTCAGCAATTTCTTCATCCATGAAAAACGTTTGCGCCACTGGACCCGGATCCGCCAAACCCGTAGTTTCAATCACCACCCGGTCAAACACCAGCTCGCCTTTGCGCTTTTTCTCAGCCAAGGTTTGCAGCGTTTCACGCAAATCCTCACGAATGGAGCAGCAAATACAGCCGTTGTTCATCTGGATGATGTTTTCCTGCGTGTCATTGACCAAAATCTCGTTGTCGATATTTTCTTCGCCGAACTCATTTTCAATCACGGCAATCTTTTGGCCATGCGCCTCGGTCAAGATACGCTTCAAAAGCGTGGTTTTGCCCGAGCCCAAAAAGCCGGTGAGGATGGTGACGGG
>JBBAPP010000031.1:6612-18425 GCA_040400775.1 Polaromonas sp.
GCTTCAAAAGCGTGGTTTTGCCCGAGCCCAAAAAGCCGGTGAGGATGGTGACGGGAATCAAGCTCATGGTGTGCGCCTAGCAATCTAAAGGAAAATAAAAAACAAGGACTGATTTTAGGCGACCCAGGCAAGGGCTGTAGCAACACGGGAGTTTAGCTGGTCAACCGTCTATTGCTATTAATTTAATAGCTAATTGCGCCCTAATCTATTGGTCTGGAGTCCAATTTGACACTTAAAACAGCATTTTTGGCCATTTTAAGTATTTTGAGTTATTTTTTAACCAGCACCAGCCCCTTGAGGTACTCCCCCTCAGGAAAGGTCACCGTCATCGGGTGGTCGGGCGCGCCGCCCAGGCGTTCCGTGATGTAAGCATCCACGCCTGCGTCCAGGCCCGCACCCGCAACAATTTTATGGAACAAGTCGGCGCTGATGCCGCCCGAACACGAGTAGGTAAAAAGTACGCCGCCGGGCACCAGCAGCAGCAGTGCCAGGCGGTTGATGTCTTTGTAGGCCCTGGCTGCCCGCTCGGCGTGGGCAGCGCTGGGGGCAAACTTGGGCGGGTCAAGCACGATGGCGTCAAACGTCACGCCATCTTTCAGGTACTGGCGCAATGCGGCGTTCACGTCGGCATCCAGCATGCTGGTGCGAGCTGCGTCAAAACCGTTAAGTGCCACATTGCCAGCAGCACGTTGAATCGCCGGGCCAGACGAGTCAATCGAGGTGACATGCGCCGCGCCGCCCGCCAAAGCAGCCACGGTGAAGCCACCGGTGTAGCTGTAGCAGTTCAGCACGCGTTTAAAACCCATGCGGCGGGTGTAGCTGGCGAACTTGTGGCGGCTGTCGCGCTGGTCTAAATAGAACCCGGTTTTGTGGCCGCTGGCTACATCCAGGCTGAGCTTCCAGTCGTGCTCGGTCAGGACCAGCTCGGTATTTCCAGACCCCGCCAACCAACCGGTCGCCTCGGGCAGGCCTTCAAGTGAACGAACACTTGCGTCTGAGCGTTCATAGAGTTTCGTCAACCCCGTTTGCTGGAGCAGCGCATCCACAATCACGCCCTTAAAACGCTCAGACCCGCAGCTTGAGAACTGCGCCACCAGCGTATCGCCATACCTGTCAACCACCAGGCCTGGCAAGCCGTCAGATTCACCATGAATCAGCCGCAGGCCGTTGCTTTTTATGTCAAACAAGGCTCTAGCCGATATAGCACGGGCGCAAGATGCTATGAAAAACGATGCATCTATAGGCTGGGCTTGATCAAAGCTCCAGACCCTGGCACGGATTTTTGACTGTGGGCTGTACGCGGCCCAGCCTAAGAACTGACCGGATGCGCTTTCTACCCGCACCGTTTCACCCGCATCAGCGCCACCGCTGGCAATCGCTCCATCAAATATCCAGGGGTGACGGCGCAGCAGGGACTTTTCTTTACCGGGTTTCAGGTGGAGTGTTTTCATCGCCATATTGTCGCGCCCAGCCCGCCCCTGACCCGAAAATCTGAAGCGCCGTCACTAACCGCCAGGCTGGGGCGTTTTGCCGGCCCGGGAAGCCCTGGGATGGGCCGCGTCATAGGCCTTGGCCAAGTGCTGAAAATCAAGCCGTGTATAGACCTGCGTCGTGGTGATATTGGCGTGACCCAAAAGCTCTTGCACCGCGCGTAAATCGCTGCTCGACTGGAGCACATGGCTGGCAAACGAATGCCGCAGCATATGCGGATGCACCGGTGTCGCCAAACCGGCTTTGAGCGAGCGCTGCTTCAAGCGTACCCGTATGTGCTGCGGCGTGAGTCGACCACCGCTTAGGTTGATGAACAGGGCCGCCTCTTGCCCAGCCCACTGGGGTCGCAGACTTGCCCAGTGCGCCAGCGCCTCCAGCGCTTTGCTGCCCACCGGCAGGCTGCGTTTTTTGTTGCCCTTGCCCAACACATGAACCTCCGCGGCGGCCATGTCAACCCAACCCAGCGCTTTGGCGCTGGCCTGGACGTCTAGCCCCACCAGCTCGCCTATGCGCAAGCCGCAGCCATACAGCAGCTCGGTGATGCAGTGGTCACGCGCTTCACGGATCGGGTTTTCGTCTTCAGCGACAAAGCTGGCCAGTTGCACCGCTTCTTCAACCCCCAGCGCTTTGGGCAGCGGCTTGGGCACTTTGGGGGCGCGCACGCCTTGCACCGGGTTGCTGGCCACCAAGCCCTCACGGCCCAACCAGGCGTAAAAGCCGCGCCAGCCTGACAAAATCAGTGCAATACCGCGCGGCGTGCGGCCCGCACTGTGCATTTGCGCCACCCAGCGGCGGATATGGGTAGCGTTGACCGCTGGCAAATCCGTGTCAGCCGCTTGGCTGTGGGTTTGCAGTTTTTGCAAATCGGCAGCATACAACGCCAGCGTGCGTTGCGCCAAGCGCTTTTCAACCCGGACATGCGTCAGGTAGCGCACAACGAGCGGGGCAAATTCAAAGCCTGTGCTTTGAAGAATGGCCGCGCCGTGCTGCATGGGGCGCTTACTCGCTGCTGGCTTGTGGCAGCAGCCGCGACAAAGCAGCACCCGCCAAGTCGCCGATTTGCGCCAAGAAATCAGTCCCCATATCCGCATGAAAGCGCTGTAAATCGGTGGATGCCAATACCAGCATGCCAAAGGCCTCTTGCTCAGGCGCAGCGCGCAAAGGAATCAAGGCAATTGACATCGCCAAGGCCGCATCCGGCAACCAGTTGGCCGCCTCAAAACCAGAATTCACACCGCAATACGGCGCACCCAGCGACGATGCAAAAACCTTCGCGTCGCTGCTGACATCCGTACAAAAAGAGGCCCCGGAAAAAATACCGTCGACCCGCCACAGCTTGATGGCGGCTTGTGGAATCGCAAACTGGCTTTTCAGCTCCCGCACCATGGTTGCAGGTAAATCACCAGCATCCGCCGTGAGCAACAGATGACGGGTGCAACGCTGCAGTTTGTCGGCAATTTGGACGTTCTCATTGCCGTGGCGGATCATCTCCACCACTTTGCCCTCCAGCGTCTTGATCTTGTCACGCAACAAGCCGGCCTGGCGCTCTTGCAAACTCACGGCACGTCCGCCATGGCCACTGGAAAGCTCCACCGTGGCCAGCAGCTCGGCATGGCGCTCAAAAAAGTCCGGCGTGTTCGCCAGAAAGCTGGCGATGTCGTCTTCCGTGATGGGGTGGTTGTGGCTGTGTTGAGTTGGATTCATAGCAGCGATTGTCGTGTTTTTTTAGGTCACTGAAAAGTTGGGGGAACATCAATTTCTGACGCGAAGACGGTGGTTGCGGGGCCGGTCAACAATACGGGATCACGAAGTCCGCCTGACCACTCAACGCTGAGCTTGCCGCCGCGAGTTTGCACGTTCACCTTGGTATCCAGCAGCCCCAGGCGAATGCCAGCCACGACTGCCGCGCAAGCGCCAGTGCCGCAAGCCAGGGTCTCGCCCGCACCGCGCTCGTAGACCCGCAAACGAATCTCACCGCTGTTCACGACTTGCATAAACCCGGCGTTAACGCGGTTGGCAAAGCGCACGTGGCGTTCAATCAGCGGGCCGATCTCCAGCACCTGCGCAGTGTCCACATCGTCCACCCGCTGTACCGCATGCGGATTGCCCATAGACAAAATTGCTATGCTTATAGGAGCTGTATGCGCTCGAATTAACTGGCCTACAGGCATGTTCAATGGCCATTTTTGCCATGCATTGACGGTTTCCGGCAACAAACCCGCCGCATCAAAGGGCACCTGGGCCAAATCGAACAGGGGCGCGCCCATGTCCACCGTCACCCGGCCATCGCTCTGCATGGCCAGGGTCAAAACGCGGTTCATGGTTTGCACTTTGAGCACCGCCTTGTCGGTCAGGCCATGCTCTTGCGCAAAGCGCACAAAGCAGCGCGCACCATTTCCGCAATGCTCCACCTCACCGCCGTCGGCGTTATGAATCACGTACTGAAAATCAACCTCGCTTGACGGCGCAGGGCGTACCGACAAAATCTGGTCGGCACCCACGCCAAAGTGGCGGTTTGCCAAAAATTGGTATTGCGATTTTGTTAAGCCCAGCAAGCCGCGCGTTTCATCCAGCACGACAAAGTCGTTGCCCGCACCCTGCATTTTTGTGAATTTGACCTTCATGGCCTGATTATCGCGCTACGCTATGGTTTTTACACACTTCAAAAACACCATGCGCATCCCAGACTGGACACCGGCTCTCAAACCCCAACCCGACGACCTGGTGCAAGCCATTTTGAAACGCCGGGGCGGCGAACTTATCAACCTGGACAAAGCACTGCTCTGGAGCGAACCGCTGGCACGCGGCTGGAACGTGTATTTGAAAGCCGTACGCACAGATTTACCCACCAGCTGGAAGCTGCGCGAGCTCGGCATCTGCACCGTGGCGCTGCTGACAGGCGCAGCGTATGAATACCACCACCACGCACCCGATTTCTTAAAGGCCGGCGGCACGCAGGACGAACTGGATGCATTGCAGCTCATTTGCAAGTCAGATGGGCGTCTGGCCCAAACTGCGCAGGGGCTGGGCGCGGTTGAAAGCATCGTGGTTCAATACGCCGCGCAAATGACGCTGGATGTGAAAGTCACAGACCTGGTGTTCACGCAGCTCAAGCAGCACTTCGACACCACGCAAATCGTCGAGCTGACCGCCGCGATTGCCACCTACAACATGGTGGCGCGGTTTTTGGTGGCGCTGGGGGTATCTCCTGAACTTTAAGCCGGAAGTATCTTGAGATAACGCCACAAGCCCTGCTGGAACGCCGCAGCCTTCCTCTTTTCAAACAGGGGCCACGGATCTGGCTTTGCCAGTCCGTAGGCGCAGCGTCCTCCTCGGGAGGCAGGGAATTACGCGAAGCGAATGACCGTGGAGGTCAATCTAGTCTGCCTTGATGTTGTTGTCCTTGACCACCTTGGCCCAAATGTCCATTTGCTGGTCAATAAACACGCGGGCGGTATCAGCGCTGCCGCCGAGCACGTCAATGCCCTGCGCATCGAGCTTTTTGGCGATGTCCGGGTTTTTCAAAACGCTGTTGAGCGCATCATTCA
Source organism: Polaromonas sp. (assembly GCA_040400775.1). Classification (GTDB taxonomy): domain Bacteria; phylum Pseudomonadota; class Gammaproteobacteria; order Burkholderiales; family Burkholderiaceae_C; genus Polaromonas. Next base: position 11,652 of record JBBAPP010000031.1, read on the forward strand.
TGCGCTTCAAAATGTCGGGCGGGGTTTTGGCCGGAGCCAGTACGGCCCACCAGGCGGGCGCTTCAAAACCTGGGTAGCCGTTTTCGGCGATGGTTGGTACATTCGGCAAATCGGGGCTGCGTTTGCTGCTGGTCACGGCCAGCGGGCGCAGACGGCCGCTGTCAATGTGCGGCTTGGTCACAAACACGGAGCCAATCGACAGCGGCACATGGCCGGCAACCGCATCAACCATCAATGGGCCACCGCCTTTGTACGGAATGTGGGTGTAGTCCAGACCGCCGTTTTTGCCCAACAGTGTCATAGCCACATGGCCCAAGCTGCCCGAGCCGATGCTGCCGTAGCTAACATTTTTCTTGGCCTTGGAGGCGCTCACCACGTCAGCAAAGGTTTTGTAGTCGCTGCCTGTAAAAGTAGCCAACACCATCGGCGATGTCCCCACCAGCACGATGGGCGCCAAGTCTTTTTTGCTGTCAAATGGCAGGTTGGGAATCAGCGCCGGATTGACGCCATGGGTGTCAAACACCACCGCAAAGGTGTAGCCATCTGCCGGGCTTGCCGCAACGGCTGCGGCGCCGATAGAGCCCGATGCACCGCCCTTGTTTTCAACAATAACGCTTTGCCCAAGCAGCGTTTGCAGCGGCACAGAAATGATCCGCGCCACCTGGTCTACCGAGCCGCCAGGAGGAAATACCGCCACCAGTTTTATCGGGCCACGGGTCGGCCAAGCGGGCGGTGTTTGCGCCAGTGCCACGAGCGCAAAACTGGCCAGCCAAGCAAAAACCAAAATGCGCTTGAAATTCATTGAAGTCTCCGTGTTGTAATCATGGAATGATAAGACAGAATCAACTTTTATACCCTCAGCGTGAACCCGCATTGCTGAGAAATGCAGCCACGGTGCTGCTGCTGCGCGACACCGTAAATGGCATGCAAGTGCTGATGACGCGGCGCTCCATGACAGCCAGCTTTGCTGCTGGCGCGTACGTCTTTCCGGGCGGCGGGATCGATGCGGCAGACGGTGCGGCGCACCAGCAATCCACCCGTCGGGCTACGCAAAGCGATTTGCACTTGACACAGGCGATTGCAGCCATTCGCGAAAGCTTTGAAGAACTCGGCGTACTGTTGGCCAGGCACGCCGATGGCAGCCATGTCACGACAGCAGATATTGCAGCACTTGACCGCAAGGCACCATTTGCTGCGCAGTGCAAAGCGCGCGGTTTGACGCTGGCGGGCAGCGACGTTTTTGTGCTGGCCCACTGGATCACTGACCGCGACCTGCCGCGCCGCTTTGACGTGCCTTTTCTGGTCGCCCGCATGCCTGAAGGCCAGTCGCCAGTGGCTGATGAGACCGAGCAGTTCGAACCCGAATGGATACGCCCGGCAGATGCCCTGGCCAGACACCAAGCGGGCCAGTTTTTCATCATCTTCCCGACCATCCGTACGCTGGAAAGACTGCAGCACTACGCCGATGTCGATGCCGTGCTGCAGGCCTGTGCCAGCGAAGTACCTCTGTGGACGTCTTGCCCACGCGCCGGCCTGCTCGGCGGGGTGATTGCGCGCTACATGGAGCATGAAGCAGCGTTTGGCGAGCTGGCGCTGACCAGCCCCGATGGGCAGATCGTGCATACGCTGGACTGGCAAACCGACAAGCCGGTAGCGCTGCTTAAAAACGTCATGCGCCTGACCGCCCCCAATCCCGGCATGATGACCGGCCCTGGTACCAACAGCTACCTGGTAGGTGACGTGCGGACCGGCTACATTGCCATCGACCCCGGCCCTGCGGATGCTGGGCACTTGCAGCGCCTGTACCAGGCTGCTGGCGGCGACATCAAAATGATTGTCTGCACCCACTCACATCCTGACCATTCGCCTGGCGCCCAACCGCTACAGGCCATCTGCGTCGCAGCAGGCCAGGTCAAGCCGCCGATTCTTGGCCTGCCATCGCTGCCCACAGCACGTGCAGACAGCAGCTTCACGCCAGACCGGACGCTATTAAATAATGAGCTACTCGCGCTTGAATCTATTGGTCTAGAGGCTAATTTAATGCCTAAAAATGACCAAAATAGGCATACTTTGAAGGTCATATACACCCCAGGCCACGCCGCCAACCACCTGTGTCTGGTGTTGGTGGAAGACGGCCTGCTGTTCAGCGGCGACCATATTTTGAACGGCAGCACCACGGTGGTGAACCCGCCTGACGGCAACATGAATGCCTACCTTGATTCACTGGATCTGTTGCGTACTGCCTGCGATGCACACAGTATTGGCTTCATCCTGCCGGCCCATGGCTACGCCATCGGCCAGGCCAAAACCGCGATTGAGCAACTCACAGCCCACCGATTGCGGCGCGAAGCCAAAATTCTTAAAGCCATGCAAAAGCTGCCAGATGGCACGCTGGATGACTGGGTGCCGCTGGCCTACGACGATGTGGATGAACGCCTCTGGCCAGTGGCCAAAAGGTCTTTGCTGGCGCATGTGGAGCGTCTTCAAGGCTCTTGAAAGCACTAATGCCGTTTGTCAGCTTTCCAGGTTCCACCGTAGCGGTAAAACGTTTGCGCCGCGAATTGGGTCCGACAGGCCGGGCAAACCAGCTTCCACACACCCGAGAAATCCGCCACCACACGGTACAGCGTGCTGCTGACCGCCAGGCAGCTTTCGCAGGCTTTGACGCGGGATCGAACGGGTTTGGGCACAAGCTGGTTGTTTAAAAATTAAAAGTGTGAAGCCCGCCGATAAGCCGGATTCTGTGCGCTGAACCTTCTTGCGAAGGCACAGTGTGACCGCCATTAATCTGGGCCGGGGGTCGCCCACCCGGCTCGGTGCTACCTACCCGCCAACTACTGCGGAACCACAGTTAAAGCGTCGCGGCGAACCGCGCCACTCCGCGTTGGCCTATTTGGTATTGCTGCGCGTAGAGATTGCCCGTTTCACCCGGCTTTTCAAGTTGCCTTGACAAGCCGACTCGTCTCTGTTGCTCTGATCCTCACCTCACGGTGGAGAGGTGTTACCTCCTACGCTGTCCTGTGCAGTCCGGACGTTCCTCCAGTGCGGGGTTTCCCCCACAACAACTTTCGTTGCTGTCCCTTGCAAATTGCTCGAGTTGCACCAGCGGCGGTCTGGCGTGCTTCACGGCTTGATTATCGGTGCAACTTAAAATAGTGACCTGATCCGAAAAACAGATCCACCTAACCGGCCTGCATAACCGCCATGATCCGCATCACTGAACTCAAGCTGCCGCTTGACCACGACGAGCACGCGCTGCCTGCGCTGATTGTCAAAACGCTGGGTATCGCGACTAGCGACCTCATAGACCAGACCGTCTACAAACGCAGCTACGACGCGCGCATGAAAAAGCTGCTGCTGGTGTACATCTGCGATGTTGAACTGGCCCCTGCACTTGAAGCCACTCTGCTGAAAAAATTTGAAGCGCATCCGCACGTCCGCGCAACGCCTGACCAAGCCTACTACCCGGTCGTACAACTGAAACAAGCGCCCGCCCTACGTCCCGTCGTCGTCGGTTTTGGCCCCTGCGGTATTTTTGCAGCGCTGCTGCTGGCGCAAATGGGCTTCAAGCCGATCGTGCTGGAGCGCGGCAAAAAAGTGCGTGAGCGCACCCAGGACACCTGGGGCTTGTGGCGCAAAAGTAGCTTGAACCCTGAATCGAACGTGCAGTTTGGCGAAGGCGGTGCGGGTACGTTTTCAGACGGCAAGCTGTGGAGCCAGATCAAGGACCCACGCCACTTGGGTCGCAAGGTGATGCTGGAGTTTGTCAAAGCCGGCGCACCCGCCGAGATTTTGCTGGTGAGCAAGCCGCACATTGGCACCTTCAAGCTGGTCAAGGTGGTTGAGCACATGCGCGAGCAGATCATCGCGCTGGGCGGAGAGGTGCGGTTTGAACAGCGGGTCAGTGATGTGCTGATTGAAAACGGCTGCATTCGCGGGCTCACGGTGCAAAACTTGAGCGACGACACCCAGTACGAGATGCGCGCTGACCGGGTCGTTCTCGCGCTGGGACACAGCTCACGCGACACCGTCGCCATGCTGCACCAGCGCGGCGTTTACATGGAAGCCAAGCCGTTTTCTATCGGCTTTCGCATCGAGCATCCGCAAGGCGTGATTGACCGGGCGCGGCTAGGCCAGCATGCCGGCCATCCGCTGCTGGGCGCGGCAGACTACAAGCTGGTGCATCATGCCGCCAATGGTAGATCGGTCTACAGCTTTTGCATGTGTCCCGGCGGCACGGTGGTGGCCGCCACGTCTGAAGTGGGTCGGGTGGTGACCAACGGCATGAGCCAGTACTCGCGCAACGAGCGTAATGCCAATGCTGGAATTGTGGTGGGCATATCGCCCGCTGATTACCCTGGCAGCGCATTGGCTGGTATTGAATTCCAACGCCAGTTGGAGACCCATGCCTACGCCCTAGGCGGCAGCAACTACCAGGCACCGGCTCAGTTGGTGGGTGACTTTGTCGCCGGCAAGCCGTCCACCCAACTTGGCAGCGTCGCGCCATCGTACAAACCCGGCATTTTGCTGGGCGACCTGGCAAGCGCTCTGCCGGCTTACGCGATAGCTGCGATGCGGGAGGCTATTCCGGTGTTCGGTAAAAAAATTCGGGGTTTTGACATGCCTGACGCAGTGCTCACAGGTGTCGAGACCCGCACCTCATCGCCCGTCAAAATCAACCGTGGCGAGGACTTTCAAAGCCTGAACATCAAAGGCCTCTACCCGGCAGGCGAAGGGGCGAGTTATGCGGGCGGTATTTTGTCGGCAGGGGTGGATGGGATTGAAGTGGCCGAGGCCGTGGCCATGCACATGGCCAAGCCGCGATAATACAGGCCATGCAAAACATCGCCCCAGACACCATGCTTGACCCAACCGAAACCGTATCTGACACTGAAACCAAGCCAGAGCCGATACAAAAACAACACGCGCCGCGCCAGGCTAACCAGGTCAATCCGGTGCTGGAAAAGCTGTTTGAGTTGCACCCCCACCTGTTTGGCGCAAAGTTTTTGCCGCTCAAGCTGGGTATTTTTCATGACCTGCTTGCACGCCACCCGGAGGCATTCAAAAAAGATGCGCTGAAGTTGGCGATGGGCCAGCATGCCCGGTCCACCCGCTACCTCGAATGCGTGGCTGCCGGGCTGGCGCGGCATGACCTGGACGGCGTGGCGGTTGAGCCTGTCGCGCCCGAGCATGTCCATCACGCCATCCTTGAAGTCTTTCGCAGACGGCAAGCCCGGTCTAAAGATGACTTGCGGCCACGGCTGAGCATGCTGCTCAAGCAGGCGATTGAAAATTCGGGTTTGGCATTGGCCGCTTATGCAGCGCTGGTACGCGTACAGGATGAGGCCAGCAATGCCCTGCTCGATGACGCGATGGCTGAACTGAAAGCGGAAGCCGCCAAACGCGAGGCACTGATGGTGACCTACACAGCCAGTGGTAAAACCGTGGCAGAGTTTGCCGACATGTACGGCATGGACTTGAAGCTGGTCAGCCGTGTTCTGGCGCGGGTGCGGGCTGAAGAAACACAATAAACCTAAAAAAAGCAGTTAACCGCTCGCAGCCCTTTCGCAGACCGCATGAAGGTTCAGATTTTGAGCGTGGCTGGCGATCACCCCTTGGGTGACAACGCTATGCACCCGATGGCGCCCCGCTCTACCCGCCCAGCCGCGTTGTTCCGCCTAGCGGGCAAAAGCCTGCGTCGTTGTCCCGCCTTGCTGAACGCGCCGTGCGCGGCACACTCGGGAGCATCCAACTGCTTTTTCTAGGTTCAACCTCACTTTTCGGATCGACGACCGCTGCCCTCACCCTAACCCTCTCCCCAAGGGGAGAGGGAATAAATTCACGGCGCCTGAAAACCGCCCGCCCGATACGTCAGCACCAAGGTATCCCGATAGCCCTTTTCGCCTTCAGCGTGATCTGGAAATATCGGCGTGGTTTCATGAATCACCCGCGCATCGTCCAGCAGCAGCGCGGTCAGTGGCTCGCGCATCACAAAGCGCATGCCCTGCGGGCCATGGGCATCAAACACCCGGGTCTCACCACCTTTGACACCTTGCCGCGCCACCAGCAGCACTACGACAAAGCTCACCCCGTCGCGGTGCGCGCCCTCTGGCGTTGGGCGACCCACGCCGCCCGCGGTGTCAATGCGAAATTGGTGCGCCTCAACAAACCATTGATCTACTGCTAGCACCCGCGCAAACAGCTTGCCAAAGCCCGCCAGTAACTCCGTCCACGCCGGCGCTTGCGCAACGCTAACTTCTACAGGTTCAAAGCATCTTTCAAACCCGCCATGCAGCGCGTTGTAATCGGTAGGCTGCCAATGCGCCCGGTGTGGCGTTTGGGTCAATGTGTTGGCGGCCAAGTCTTGCACAAAGCAGGCGTGGCGCCGCTGGCGGTAACTGCCGCCATCCTTTAAGTGCGCATCGGGCGGCAAGTTGTGCCAGGTCTGCGCCAAGGCATCCCAGCCTTGTCCCCAGTCGCTGGGCAACTGGAGCGCGGCAGGCAGGTCAGTCGGGGAGAGCAAGCGCAAGCCGTCCTGGCGCAGGGCTTGGGCGGCGGGCTTTTGTGGCGTAACGATATTGAACATGGCTGTATTTTGCTTCAGAGGCAGCGCTGAGCAGCGCTTGGCCCTGCAAGGGCTGGGTCGCTTCGGGCACATAATCAAACCAAATTGGCTGGCAGATATTCAGGAGATTTTCATGCTGTATAAATTCAAATCGAAAAACGCAGGCGATGTGATCATGCTGGAGCCGAATGGTCGCAAGCTGCTGGAGC
>JBBAPP010000032.1:0-2813 GCA_040400775.1 Polaromonas sp.
AACTCTTCCTGAAGCATTCAGTAAGGCCTTGAATTCCGATTTTTTCTAAAAAACCATGACCCTTGCCGCCTGCCGATCGACTATTTAAAATGTAATAGTAAACAACATTGAAGCATCTCCGCGTGCTAATTTGGGCTCTGCGACGACTTCCATAGTCCGTAAAACTACATCATTTACCCAAGCAGTAACAGTTCAAGAGATGGCTTGACGCCTCATGCGTGATGCCGAAACTTGCTTTGCGGCAGCTTCGAGTCACTTGCACGCGCCGTCACTCACCCCGCCACACGGCAGGGCGTCGCTCGGCAAAAGCGGCTGCTCCCTCGCGGGCGTCCTGCGATTTCAGCACCGGCCCGGTGATTTCTTCCTGCCGATCGAACATCTCGGCGATCAGCCAGTCACGCTGCTCGACGATAACCCGCTTGCTGGCGGCCACCGACATCGGCGCGTTAGCCATGATCCGGCGCGCTAGCTTCTTCGCTTCCTCCAGCGCCTGTCCTGGTTCGACCAGTGCGTTGATCAATCCGTACTGGTACAGGCGTTCGGCCGGGAACATGTCCCCGGTCAGTGCCATTTCCATCGCGATCCGCTGCGGAATCAGGCGCGGCAGCCGCATCAGGCCGCCGGCCGCAGCAGCCAGGCCGCGCTTGACTTCCGGAATGCCGAAGCTGGCATTGCGCGCAGCCACCACCAGGTCGCAGACCAGCATCGACTCAAAGCCGCCGGCCAGCGCATAGCCCTCGACGGCGGCGATCAGCGGCTTTTTGGGCGGCGTCCGCGCGAGGCCCATGATGCCGCGGCCCTCAACCCGCGTACTTTCTCCGCGCAGGAAGGCCTTCAAGTCCATGCCGGAGCAAAAATTACCTCCGGCACCGGTCAGGATGCCGACGCGCAGATCGGGATTACGGTCCATCTCATCGATGGCTTCGCATACACCATAGGAAACGGCGCGGTTTACCGCATTGCGCTGGTCGGGGCGGTTGATGGTAATTACCACCATACCGTCAACGTGTTCCACGAGAACTTCATCCGTCATAGTCACTCCTCAGTTTGGGCTCAGATTGTTGAGCCGCTCGACGGCTTCGAGATACTCTAGCTGCATTCGGTACATCACTTCGCGGACCGTTGCTTCCTCGTTGATCATGCCAACGACCTGCCCTGCGGGGAAGGAGTAGAGATCCTTACGTTTGGCCCGCACCACGCGTGCATGGGCCTCGTTGTACAGAATGCCTTGCAGCGGCGTCGGCAGGTAGGTGGGCGCGCCCGGCTGCTCCCATGCTTCCGACAGCTTGCTCTTGATCATCCGCACGGTCTTACCAGTGCGGGCCTTGCGCCGTACTGCATCCTCAGTGCGGGTTTCGAACAGCACTTCCTTCTCGAACGGATCGAGTTCGCTCTCGCGGGTGCCGAGCCAGACGGTGCCACACCAGACACCCTGCGCGCCGAGCGCGAGCGACGCGGCGATCTGGCTGCCGCGGGCGATACCGCCGGCCGCCAACACCGCGACGCTGGTACCGCAGGCTTCGACCACCTGCGGCACCAGCACCATGGTTGCGATATCGCCGGTGTGGCCGCCGGCTTCGGTGCCTTGCGCGACGATCACCTCGACTCCGGCCGCCTTGTGGCGTACCGCGTGTTCGACTTTGCCGCACATGGCGCCAATGACGATGTTGCGGGCCTTAAGATCTGCGATCACGTCGGGTGGCGGGGAGCCCAGTGCGCTCACCACCATGTTGACCTGGGGATGCTGCAAGGCCACGGCCAGCAAGCGGCGCGCACCGTCGGGCGTCATGTTGCCGCGGCCGTCGATGATGTCCCGGTGGATGCGCTCGCGCTCATCAGGGGGCAGCGGCGGTACGCCGGCTTCCGCGAGGATCTTGTCCATGAAGTCCCGGTGTTCCTGCGGGATCAGCGTCTCAAGATCTTCCAGAGTGGTTTCGGCTGCCTTGTCGTACCTGGTCGGGATGATCACGTCGACGCCATAGTTTCGGCCTTCGACGTGCTGGTCGATCCAGCGCAGTTCAGCTTCGAGCTGCTCCGGCGAGAAGGTCGCGGCGCCGAGCACGCCATAGCCGCCAGCCTTGGTGACCTCGACCACCACGTCACGGCAATGGGAGAAAGCGAAGATCGGCAGTTCGCAGCCGAGTCGCTTACAGATAGGGGTTTGCATTTGGGATCCTTGCAGCGATTCAGTGGGTCGGATATATCAGGGCAGCCTTGTCCTGCCAAACGAACAACGCATCGAGCGCATCGATCTGGCTGCCGACCGGCAGCCAGTGGCGCTGCTTTGCGGCACGATGGCTACGCCGCTGTTGCGCGACGCTGCCTTGACCGGCATAGTCCAGGCTTTGGCGTAGTTGGTGAAATTGATAGAGCCCAAGCAGGTGGGGCGGAGCAACCGCACCCCCTTGTTGGCAGCGAGGGCGCGGACTTTTACCTGTAAAGCCTGGCCTTGCGCGCCGGTTTCCGAGAAGCCGCCCGCGAAGATGCCCACAGAGTACGCTCCAGTTATGGCCAGCCCGGCCGCGGCATCAGCCACCGCCTTGCTCGACACCACGATCAGACCATGATCGATACTTTCTGTGGCGGCTGCGCAGGATGTTGCACACGGCTGTTCGTTCGCGATCGAACCACGCGGATTGGCCAGATGCACCTGGCCTGTGTAGCCGCAGTTCCTTAGCTTGTCGAAAACGTTGGCCGACCAGCGCGACGTGTCGGAATTGCCGATGATCGCGAAGCTGGCCGGAGCCATCATCGCGCGGACTGCCGCCGTCTGGGCTGCGTCCGGCGTCAATGCAGTAAGCGGGTTCATGTCA
>JBBAPP010000032.1:2913-17810 GCA_040400775.1 Polaromonas sp.
GACTGCCGCCGTCTGGGCTGCGTCCGGCGTCAATGCAGTAAGCGGGTTCATGTCACAGCGCGATCTTGAGTCTCTTGACGATTGGCGTCCAGCGCGCGATCTCGGCGGCGACGTAGGCGCGTGCATCGGCCGGATTGGAATTCGTGATCGGCTGGATGCCCAGCTGGACCAGTCGTTCCTGGATGGCCGGACGGTTCATCACCCGTGTCACGGCTCGGGCGATCGGGTCTACCGTCTCGCGCGGCGTTCCCTGCGGCGCAGCCAGCAGGTTGTAGGTGCCAGCGACCAGGTCATAGCCATCTTCGCGCGCGGTTGGTATCTCCGGTGCAATTTTTTCGCGGGCTTCGGCCATTGTGGTGATGATGCGCATCCTGCCAGACCTATGGTGGGGCAGCAGGGTGCCCGAAGTCTCGACGATGAAGTCAACGTTGCCGGCGATGGTGTCGGTGATCGCGCCAGCGCTTCCCGCGTACGGGATATCGACGACAAAGATGCCGGCTCGCTCTTTGAACAGCTCCGCCGCCAGATGCACCGTTGTGCCTAGGCCGGCGTGCCCATACGAGAGCTTACCTGGCCGCGCCTTGCAGTACGCTACCAGGCTTTTCAGGTCGGTGACAGGCAGGTTTGGGTTAACCGCGATGACGAACGGCGCATGCGACAGTAGCGCGATCCACTGGAAGTCATCCACCGGGTTGTAGGGCGGCTTGGCGCGCGATATCGGTGCGGAAACTGCCGTTGAACCCGTCGCCATCATGAGTTGGGTGCCGTCCTTTGGCGCGCGCAGAAAGCCGGTAGCCACGGTCAGGCCGCCCGCACCGGGCTTGTTTTCAATCAAGACCGGGCGATTCAGTTCCTCGCGTAGAGCGTCGGCCAGAATCCGGGCAAACAGGTCGCCCGAGCCGCCGGGCGGAAAGCCGATGGCGATTTTGATCGGAGTCGAATCTTGGGCCAAGGACAGGCCAGATGTGATGCCGCCAACGAGGGCCGCGATGGCGGTCGTGACGGTGCGCCGAGTCAGGTTCGATCTATTCATTTCTAGCTCCATTTTGGATCTTTTGACCCAAATTTCATGGCTGGTCAAAGGCCCAGCTATGCCTTTTTCTTGCGCACGTCGCGCAAGAGCTGTTCGTGACTTCCTCTGAGCAACCAGCGCCGAAAAGCGCCGGTCAGCCATGCCATTATTTTCGAAATGCTGTCTACCGCACTGCCGACGACGCTGGTCGAGAGCAGGCCATCGATCGCCGACGGTTTCAGCCTGGCATCGGCCACCGCCTTATGCGAAGCTTCGACCTCCAACGCGAAGGCGCAACTGGTAAGCCGGCACGTGCAGACCGTCTCGCCGATTCTGGTGACGTAAGCTTTGTCAGGCAAGGATTTGCTCTTCTCCCTCGTTCAAGGCGGCGCGAAACTGCGGTTCGGCCAGGGCCGTGATCAGCCTGCGCCGCTCGTCAAGCGTCGTCCCTCGGATATCGGCCACGCCGTACTCCGTGACAACGACATCGACATCACTTTGCGCCGACGTCACGTAGGCGCCGGCGATGCGCGCCACCACACGGCTTTTCGATGCCGTATCGACGCTGGCCGGCAGGGCAATGATTGCGAGCCCTCCCGAAGAGCGACGCGCCGCGCGAAAGTAATCGGGCTGCCCGCTCACCGTGCCAACATAACGGGTACCGACGAACTCTGCATTCGCCTGTCCGGACAGGTCAACCTCGATCGCGGAATTGATCGCCATAAAAGGCACACCAGCCGCCGGGCCCTCCGGCGCGACGAGTTGCGCCAGCGCTGCGAAGCTGACCAGGCTGTCCATGCCGCAAAAATCATAGAGGCTGCGGGTGCCGACAGCGAGCGAGGCCATGCAAGCCTCGGGATCCGTAGTGTCGATCGCGCCACTAGCCACCAGTTCCGGCAACCAGTTACCGACCATGCCGGATCGAACCCTGAGTCCGCGATGCTGCGACAGTCCGCGCGCAACCGCCGCCGCCAGGCTACCAATACCCAGTTGGATGATCGCACCGTCGGGCACCAGTCGTGCTACATTCCGGCCGATGGTGATCTGCCGCTCATCCGGTGATTCGTCCAGTACTTCGTACAGCGGCTGATAGCTCTCGCCTGCGACGACTACACAGCTGCTATGCAGACGATAGGCCGAGCGGGTGCGCGGCACGTTTGGGTTGACTTCTACGAGTATGACGCGCGCGGCTTGGGCGGCGCTCCACACATAGTCGACCGCACAACCGAGGCTGTGGAAACCCTCTGCGTCAGCCGGCGAAACCTGTAGCAGTACGACGTCCGACTTAAGCAAGCCGGACGCGAAGTACGTCACCAGTTGCGACATCTGAGCCGGAATCATGCGCGTTGCGCTGCGCCCGGCGAGGTGACGCATCGACCCCAAGCCGCAATAGGTCGTCACGCGTAGCGCCGTGTCGATCGGCGCGCCCCAGGCCGGGTTGAGCGAAAAACCACAAAACACATTTAGCTCCCCGAGCCCAGCCGCCAGCGCGAACATTTCGCTTACCAGGCCCGGCGGCTCGCCAGTTGCCTGGCCTACGACCACATGATCGCCGGGGCGCAGATGCTGGGCCAAGACAGAGCGGTTCATGCGCATGCCTTCAATCCGGACTCCCGGCTGTTGCAGCTTTAGCCGTTTTGGCAGGTGTTGCCGCCCCTTCCGATCCTGCTTCAAGCCAGGCCGGCGGACGTCCAGCGATGGTGAACGTCTGGCTGCCTGTCCCGCTGCTGGTCTTACCGCCGAAATCGGCCTTAATTCCGACTGGCTGTATGCGGTGCCAGTGCTCCTTTTGTGAGCCGTCGGGATAGACCACCTTGGACGGGTGCGAAACGTCCCAGACATCGGATTCAAGGTGGTTTTGGGCACGCCAGGCGCCCAGGCCGCGGCCGTCGTTGTACCCGCCGCTGTAGCCCAGGCCTTGCATCGCAATCGCGGAGCCCAGCGCGGTGAGGTCCATCACCAGGAGCTTTCCGCCGTCGAACGTCGCGCGCACTTGGGCCGTCCTAAACCGGCGCGTACCCGGATGCAGGTCCGCCGCAAGCTCAATCTTCTGAACCACGTGAACGGCCTCGCTAAGGTCGGTCAGGCGCTCGGTCACCACGCCGGTCGTATACGCTTCATCCTCGCCTCGTCGCTCGAACAGCAGGTGTCCGCTCATCGCATCCGTGGAGAAGAACAGGAAGGACATCACATGTCCCTTTTCCGCGAGGGTGACTTTTGGTCCGGTAACTGGCTCGGGCACGCCCATGCCGCGGCGCACGCCCCAGGAGTGATCTCGGCAGGACCACCAGTCGGCGATCTCGATGCGCTGTCCGCCCGCCTCCATCCAGCCGCTGGCCAGTCCGATCTGGTCGAACCGGCGGTAGTCCTGCACGGTTCGCCCATGCAGCCGCTCGTAGTGCGGATGCTCCTCGTGCGCGGGCTCGACGCAACGCCAACGGATGGACCCGGATATCCCGTGCGCTCCAGGCGCGATGGCGATCTCGAACTCTTCAAGCGGCTTCACAGGTGTGATGCGAAGCGGACCGCACTCGGTCTGCGCATTGCGGTCAAGCGATCGGGATACCCTCAGGTTGTACTGCTTGCCGTCCACGGTCATGACCGCACCGCCATCGAGTACGTTCATGTTGCGGTAGGCGCCCATGGTGATCTGGATCGCCACCCGGCCGTCTTGCGAATAGATTGCAAACCAGTAGCGGTCGAAAAACCGCGGGTCGCTGGTCCAAACGTGGTCGAAGGTGGTCGGTAGCTGGTGCCAGAGTGTGTCGTCGAGTGGGGTCAGCATCAGCTTGCCTTTTTTGGGGATGGTGAGGTGGTGGAGACATAGCGCATCGGCGCAGCGGAGGCTCGCGCGCGCATGTGCGCAAGCGCCGCCGTGCGCATGGCGGGTGTGAGGTCGGTGTCACTCAGCGCCTGCGACAAAAGTTCGCGTAGCGCTGCGTTGCGTTGATCGAGCGCCGCCATGTCAGCGGCGTCGGGTTCGGGCTGTACCCGTGCCAGAGCGATGGCCGCGGCCAGCGCCGGTGTAACGTCGGCCTGAAGTTGACCGAGGAGGGCGGCGGTGGCCAGGTTGTCGCTGCGCAGGAAGCCCGCAACGGCTGGCAGCGCGCTGGTTAGCATACGCAGGTTGCCGATCAGGCCCTGGAGGATGGTGCGTGCGTACGGATCGACGACACAAGGTGAGACGATCTTCTCAAGGATCCGGCAAGTGCCGAACAGTTGCTCTTCAACGGTTGGCCTCATTAGGTAACCCTCGCTCTTCGATCTGAGGCGCTATGCCCTTTCGAAGCGGCCGGGCGACTCATGCAGCGTGCTCCATCAGTTGAAACATTGGGCGATACAGCCACGAAGGCGTCTGGAACACACGGTCATAGCGGCCGGCTACGAACTCGCTCACAGCCGTCAACTGAATGATGGCCAACTTCCAGCAGGAAAAGACGTTCCACCAGCGCAGCGCTGCTTCGTCGACTTGGCGCCCGGTGAGCAAGCGGTAGGCGGCAACGATCTGCTCGCGCTCCCAAGCGCCAGCAATCTGGTGCTCACGCTTGCGCACCGGGTTGGTCACCCAGCCGAGATCTTCGAGCGGGTCGCCCAAATGTGCGGTCTCCCAATCGAGCTTGGCGCTGATGTGTTCGCCCGCAACGAGCGCGTTGCCCGGCTTGAAGTCGCCGTGCACGAGAACAACCGCTTCGGCTGCCGGTGCGCCAAGGCGCATCCACGCGAGCACGTAGTCAAGCTCGGGATGCGGTTCGAGCCGCACCCGACGGTATTCTGCTTCCCAGTGCGCAAGTTCAACCAGTGAAGGTACGCCAGTCGGCACTGCGAGCACCGCGCTCAGGCCACGGTCACGCCAGTCCACCGCGTGAATGCGCGCCATGAGGTCGATGAATGCACGCGCCAAGTTCAAGCGCGCTTCGAGCGGGCGATCCCCGTTGAGAACCAGGTAATCGCAGGTTCCAGGCATGCGATCCATGACCAGTGAGGGTCCGCCGAGCCGGCTGCCGTCATAGTCCAACCAGTGCGCCTTCGGCGCCTGCACCGAGGCCCCCTCTAGCGCCTTGAGTACCGCGAACTCGCGCTTGCGGTCGGTGGCAAGCAGCGTCCCGGCGGCATCGCGCATCAGCATGAGGCGGCGCGAATGCGCGCCCGTCGCATCAACCCATGTCGCATCGAGCGACCAATTCTCGCGCGACAGCCCGCCAGCGGCGCGCTCCACGCCGGCGAAAGCGAAATCGTGTGCCGACGGGATCGCATCCATGATCAGAGCCTCAAGGCCGGCGACCACCCCCTCAGCCGAGGCCGCGATGTCACCGGCAGACGTAGCGGCCTGATGGGCGACCAGCGCAGCTGGCATCTGTACGTCGCTACGCATCGCTAGTTTGCCTTGGACACGCTGGGAAGCAGCGCTTTACCGACGACCGCGTTCTGAATTTGATTGTCCATAGTACGCATCCTGCTAGGGCGCGACACGCATCAGGCGCCGCATGGTTGTTTACATTCCGGAAAATATTTTATGTTTTTTAGTTTTCGAGAAATCGAATTTTCTTCCGCTATTTCGAAATTATATCACGCATATGTAAACTCGCTTATGATTTTTGAACTTGTGGCGTTGCGCTAGACGCTGTGTCGCGTTCCTGCACCCCTGCGATGCGAATTGGCACACTTCAAACGGATCTGCCAGCAATCCGGACCACGTTCGTCCTCGCTAGGCGCTACCAAATGGGCTTGAAGTGGGTGTGGTCTGAAGTGCTGCGTTTGGGTCCTATGCCAACAAGCTCATCCGTTGCTCTGCATCCAGGGCCAGCGCGCCCAACATTCAACTTAAAAACAGCTGTTGACCGCTAGTAAACATTTATCACTGCGCATGAATACGCACTTTTTTCCTTTCGGCCGCCCTCCAATGGGGTGACGACGCTGTGCGCACTATGGCACCACGCCCAGCGCATCCAACGGCTATTTCAAGTTTTATCAACACATCCGCTTGAGGCGTCCGCACAATTAGACATAGCAGTCACCGAATTCGTCCGATCTCATCCAAAAGCTTGATTCGCCATAAACCGGATAGGCATGGTTGTATCTTGGGGCTGAGTCCCGTGTTGTCTTGCTCAACCAGCCCTATGCGCTGGCCTTGCAAGGCTACAAATCTTTGGACCGTAACGGGACCCAGGGTTGTACCCATGGGCAGGCATCAAGTTCTTGATTCGACACCTCGACTTTCCAGCCTTTTGGGCGGTACTCGCCACTTTTTTGTGCCAGTATTGCGTTTGGTTTTCGAATTCTGCAAGTCCTTCTATGCAGAGTAAGCTCAGCGTTTTGGCCAGAGCGGCGCCATCACTGCCAGGCCTGGCGGGTACACGGGGACTGGTGTGCCGTTGCGCCACTGCAAGATGACGGTTTCTGCGCCCACCCGACGGCCTTTCTCGTCAAACTTCAAGCGCCCGCCTGGATAGTATTTGGCAGCGCCTTCAGTACTGTCCATCTTACGCATGGCGTCGGCGACTTTGCGCCGGTCTGAGGAGCCCGCCGCTTCCATAGCTTCTTTGAAAATCCACATGTCGCCATAGGTGGACATGCTGTCCTGCGTCATCCACGGCTCATTCATGCGTTTGCTGTAAGACGCGGCTAGCGCCTCGTGGCCTTTGCCGCCCCAGTTGGCAATCACCACCATCACGCCTTCTAGCGATTCCTTGCTCATCACTTTCAACAGCTCAGGCGCCCCCATATGGCCACCATTGGTGACCACTGGAATCGCACCATTACCGATGCGCATTTCACTCATCTTGTCCAGCAGTAGCTTGGTGTCGGGGACATTGGTGGACAACAAAAAAGCGAAGTCAGGCCGGCTGTTACGCAGCTTTTGGACGCTGGACGTGGCATCCGACATCGGTGGCGTGAATACCTCGTCGACATTCAGCTTGAGCTTGTCTCGGTCAAAGCCGCCTTCGCGCATGGCCTTGGTAAAGCTCACGGGAGAAGCCGTGTTGTCCATCACGATGCCGACCGACTGCGGCGGTTTTCCATTGGCCTGTGTCGCCAACTTCACCAAAGTCGGCAAGGCTGCCGCCGCCTGCGTGTTGGCGCTGGGCGAGGTCTGGAAGACATATTTGAAGCCCCGCTCGTTGATCTGGTCAGAATAGGAGAGCGTGAGAAACGGCAATTCGGCGCGCTCGGTCACCTCGGTAATAGCGAGCGTGAATGAGCTGACAAAAGCGCCACTGGCCCCCGTCAAGTCCGGCTCAGACGAGAGCAAGCGCTGGGCCGCATTTTTGGCCTTTTCAACGCTGTCCCCGGCATCGGCCGTGATCAGTTTGATCTTTGCACCGCCCAGGGCTTTGATGCCACCGGCCGCGTTGATGTCTTCGACCGCCATTTGCGCGCCCTTGATATGCAGCTCGCCATTGCGGGCCCAGGGGCCAGACAGCGGCACGATCACGGCCAGTTTGATTTCTTTCGCAGCCGCCTGCGCCCAAGCAGCAGTAGGCAGCGCGCAGCTTGCCAGCGCGGTGATGGCAACGCCGATCAGGTGGCGGCGGGCCGGTTGCAGTGAATATTTTCGAGTCTTCATGTGATCTCCTGTTAAAAATAAATTGACCATGACCTAAGGTGTTCATAGTCGACGTTGTAGCCTATTAGGCCGGTTTGCAAAACTGATTCACATGCCTAAATAGGCCTGCTTGATACGCGGGTTGCTGATGAGGACGTCCTGGGCGCCTTCTAGCGCAATGCGGCCAGACTCCAGCACGAAGCCATAGCTGCAGGAATGCAAGGCTTCGGCCACGCGTTGCTCCACCAGCAGCACCGTCATCCCGTTCTCACGGTGGACTTGCGCGATGCGCTCAAAGATGGCGTCAGCAACAGCCGGCGCCAAACCCATCGAGGGTTCATCCAGCATCAAAAGCTTGGGTTTAGAGGCCAGCCCGCGCGCAATGGCCACCATTTGCTGTTCGCCGCCTGACAGTGTTCCGGCCAGTTGGGTGGGCCGTTCGGCAAGGCGTGGAAACAGCGTGTAGATTTGATCCAGGCTGGCCTTGAAGGCCTGGCGTGCGTGAAGCGTCTGCGCACCCATTTCCAAATTCTCCAACACCGTCAGACTGCGAAAAACCTGCCGCCCCTCGGGCACATGGGCGATGCCCAACTGGGCACGCGCTGCCGGTGCGATTTTGCTCAGATCGTGCCCGTCAAAAGTCAGTTGGCCGGAAGCTATCGACACAGTCCCCGAGA
Organism: Polaromonas sp.; assembly: GCA_040400775.1. Lineage (GTDB taxonomy): Bacteria > Pseudomonadota > Gammaproteobacteria > Burkholderiales > Burkholderiaceae_C > Polaromonas. Next base: position 11,147 of record JBBAPP010000032.1, read on the forward strand.
TGGCTTTGAACAAGGTCGATTTACCGGCTCCGTTGGCACCCACGATGGCGACAAAGGTTCCCGCTTTGATCTCCATACTGATGCCCGCCAGTGCCCGAATATGACCATAGGACACGCTGAGTTCATTAATGCGCAGCATGGGCCATCCATTTCTTACCCAAATAGGCCTCAATCACGTTGGGATCACTGGTCACCACAGCTGGCGCACCCACTTGCAGCACCTTGCCATGATTCAGCACCAGCAGCCGGTCTGCCAAGCGCACCATGGCGTGCATGGTGTGCTCAATGATCACGATGGTGGTGCCCGCGTCGCGGATACCCGTTAGCACTTGCACCACCTGTTCAATCTCAGCGCCGCCCAAGCCGGCCAGCACCTCGTCCAGCAACAGCAGTTGGGGCTCCGACGCCAAGGCACGGGCGACCTCCATCAAACGCAGGTTGACCGCCGGCAGGCTGCCCGCCGTAGCGTCGGCCAAGCGCTCAAGCCCCACTTGCCGCAAGGCCCCCAGCGCACGCTGATAGGCCCCTACGTCACTGGGTACCGAAGAAAAGGCACCGATGACCACGTTTTCCAGCACGCTCAGGCGGGCGAAGGGACGCACCACCTGGAAGGTTCTACCGACACCAGCGCGGGAAATCTCGAAGGGTTTGCGACCCAGCAGCTGCGCCCCTTGGAACGACACGCTGCCGCTGGACGATTCGATAAAGCCATTGAGCAAATTGAACAGTGTCGTTTTGCCCGCACCGTTGGGGCCAATGATGCCCAGAATCTCACCACGATGCACTTCAAAGCTGACGTCCTGCACCGCCTGCAAACCGCCGAAGCGCTTGGACAGGCCCTGCACCTGCAGGATCACACCGCCAGCGACCGTGTTGCTTACGGCTCTGTGTTCTGCGCGCTCAGCTACCGGTTGTTCGAGCGGATTCAAGGTCGGGTGGGGTGAAGTGGATGGAGCCTGTTGAGCAGCGCCTCTGATCTCTGCCAACGCGGCAGCGCGCCCATTCCACCAACTGGCAATCCACGGCAGAATCCCGCCCGGGGCCAGCAACACAATCAGGATGATGGCCGCGCCGTAAATCACCCCCTGAATACCTGGCAACTTGGTACCGAGGGTGGCATTCAGCAGCTCTCCCAGGGGCAGCAGAATCAGCGCCCCGAGCACTGGCCCAGCTACCAGGCCCACGCCGCCGAACATGGTAAAAATAAGCGCCTGTGCCGATACCAGCATGCCGAACACCGAGTGCGGCGTAACGACGACCAGCACGACCGCATACAACCCACCGGCCACGGCAGCCATGGCACCAGACAGCACCAATGCCAGCAGTTTCCATTGAAAGGGGTTGATGCCAGCAGCTTCGGCGGCCAACTCGTTTTGCTTGATGGCCAGCAACGACAAACCAAAGCGCGAACGGATAATCCATAAATTGACCAGTAAGGCCGCCACCAACATCAGCGTTGCAATCAGTACGTAGACCCGCTGATCTGCAAACTGCATGTACAGCGCAGCATCCTCGCGCTTAAGTGGCAGTGCGACTTCTTGCAGGCCAAGCCACTCAAACACGTACAGCAGCGCCAGCGGATAGGCCAGCATCGCCAGACTGAAATAGACGCCGCGCAGGCGAAAGGTCGGTATGCCCACCATCGCGCCCGCCAGTGCGCCCACGCCTGCAGCGGCGACGATGCCCAGCCACGGAGACAGTCCGAACTTGGCAAACGCGATAGCCACGGTGTAGGCCCCCAGCCCAAAAAATGCGGCGTGCCCGAAAGACAGCAAGCCTGAGTAGCCGCTAAAGACGTTCCATGACACGCCCACCGTGGCCCAAATCGGCACCAGCGTCATGATCAGCAAAAGGTAGGGGTTGCCTATCAGGGCGGCCAAGCCCACATAGAGGGCGGCTAAGCCCAAGGTCAGTGACAAAGACAGACCCGTTTTTGCACGCATAGAGGTTTCAGGCACGGTCAATGCTCTTTCCAAACAGCCCTTGCGGGCGCAGCAACATCACCAACAGGAAAACCACAAAAATGGCCGAGTTTTGCAGTTGCACGGGCAGCACCAGGGTGGACATTTGTTGCACCAGACCAATGATCAGCCCGCCCCAGAAAGCACCTTTGATACTGCCCATGCCGCCAAGCACCACCCCGGCGTACATGATCACGACAAACTCCACCCCGACATAAGGCTGAAACGGGTAGTACGACGCGATCAGGCCACCCGCAATCCCGGTCACTGCCGCGCCCAGGGCGAAGGCAAAGCGGTGCGCGCGCGTCACATCAATGCCCATGTAGGTGGCTGCTTCGGCGTTGTCTGCCGCTGCGCGCAGTACCTTGCCAGCGCGGGTTCGGGTGATGAACAGCGCGACCACAGCGACCACAACGGCAGTGACCACAAAAGCTAGCGCCCGCGCCTTGTTGACGAAAAGCAAACCATCCTCACCCACCAGCGGACCAATCGTCCAGGCCGATGAGGACAGCGCGGTGCGGATGGTTTGGGGCGACGAGCCAAACAAGACCAAGCCGCCATTGGCCAGTACCAGGGACAGACCCAGGGTCAGGGTCAACTGCGGGTAGTGTCCATCGCCCTCTGTACCCGTCACGCGCGACCCGGTGACCCGTGCCAGCAGAGCCGGGTGCAGCAGCGATGAAAACAGGTACAGCACAGCACCCGCAGCCAGTGCGCTGGCGGCCAACCCGCCCCAATCGCCCAGTACGCGACCAAAGCCGAACATCTCAAAAAACACCAGCGAGGCGTACATGCCAATCATCATGAACTCCCCCTGGGCAAAGTTAATCACCCGCATCACGCTGAAAATCAGCCCCAGGCCGACGCACAATAAACCATAGATGCCGCCCACCAGCAGGCTGGTCAGCAGCGCCTGCAAAACGCTCTCGAGCAGAATCATGTTGCTGCTCATGGCCAATTCCAGTGCACCGGTTTCAGCCCTGCGACAGGCGCACGAAAGGTGGTCAGCGCGTCACCTGCCAGGCAGCCCATATAGGCGGTGCGCAAGTCGGCACCGCCAAATGCGATGCTGGTCACATTGCTCAGCCTGCGCCCCCGCGCTGCCGACAACTGGGGGCGGTTTAGCGTACCGTCGACAAAAGCGGCTTCTAGCTGTTTCACGGTCGCAGGGTCAGCATCGTCAATCACCGTTAATTTCGTGCCGTCAGGCGCGATGCGGTAAAGGCGGTTGCTGCCCACACATACGACCCAGGCTCCACCTTCTGCGTCCAGCGCCAATCCATCGGGAAAATCACCATCGCCGAAGGTCGCTACGGTTTCTTTATCCGTCAATTCACCACTTTGCCTGATGCGAAAGCGTGACAGGCGCCGACCAAAGGTTTCGTTGACATACATGAATTGCCCATCTGCGCTGACCCGGCATTCATTGGTGTAGTGCAGACCATCTGCGACGATTCGGGTGCCTACGGCGTCCCGCAAGATGATGTAACCGGTGGCGGTGCGCAGCGGATACACGTCGCTGCCATCGGTGGCGCTGATGCAGGCCCATAGTCGGTCCTGCTGATCTTTGTGGTCGTTGATACCCTGCACATCGTTGACGACGAAATTGACACGGTGAACCGCCCGCCCATCCACCTCCATCAGCCAGGGTGAGGCAGCGCCACCGGGAGCTATGCGCCACACACCGCCTTGCTCGCCCAGGTTGGCGACCAGAAAAGCACCGTCGCGCTGCATCGCGATGCCATTGGACAACAGGGGAAGGCTCCCAGTGAGTTGCTGACCGCCGATGAGGCTGGTGCCCCCGTTGGGATGAATCTTCAAGACAACACCGTGTCGGTCGGAGACATACACATTACCCGACGCATGGGTCAACACGCATTCAGGCCGCTGAAGACCTGAAGCCAACCATCCGAGTCCTTCGTCCGGCCTGACTGGCGCGTCGTGACGCAGTGAATCGATCAGTCGCTCCCACTCTGCTCGATCAGCCCTTTGATGTGTACTCATTCCAAGACGAGCTTGAGTTTGTTGGTTACTTCGCGCCAGCGGGTCACGTCGCGCTTCATCAAATCGCCTGTCTTTTCACTGTCAAGGTAAGCGGGCTCCATCCCGCGCTCACGCAGTTTGCTTTGCAGATCAGGGTCGGCCATCACGCGGGCCAGGTCATCACTGAGTTTTTTCAGGATGGCGGGCGGGGTCTTGGCGGGTGCCAGAAAGCCATACCAAATGTCCACGTCAAAACCCGGCAGACCACTCTCTGAGACCGTGGGTACATCAGGCAGCTGGGGAAAACGGGCTGCCGTCGTGACCGCAAGGGCGCGCAGCCGCCCTTGCTTGACCATCCCGTCAAACGCCGACATGGCCCCAAACGACACCTGAACTTCGTCCGCCACCAAGGCCGTGACCGAGGGCGCGGAGCCCTTGTAAGGCACGTGCATCATCTCGATCCCGGAGCGCATGGCGAATAGCTCGCCAGCCAAATGGGGTGCGGTACCGGTGCCCGCTGAGCCGTAATTGACCTTGCCCCGATTGGCTTTGGCATAGGCCACGAACTCGGCAAAGTTCTTCACCGGCATTTTGTCGTTGACGACCACCACCATCGGCGAGGTGGCGTATCGGCCAATGGGCGCGAAGTCGCGCAGCAAATCCCACGACAGATTGCGGTATATCGATGTGTTGATGGTGTAGGAATTAACCAGTAGCAAAATCGTATGGCCATCCGGTGCGGCCTTGGCCACGGCGTCGGCCCCAATGTTGCCCGCCGCGCCAGGTCGGTTCTCGACCACCACCGGTTGGCCCCACAGCTCGGACAATTTTTGCCCTATCAGCCGGCCGGAAATATCCGAACCCCCGGGGGCAAAGCCGACCACCATGCGTACCGGGCGATCAGGGAAGGCCTGCGCAGAAGCTGCCAAAACCAGACCAGCGGCGAGCAGTAGCAGTGTTTTCAGTCGATCCGTCATGAAGACTCCAATGGTAGAAAGACTTTAAAAAAATAAAGCTGCTTTGGTAGATTAAAAATTCAAAATTCGAAAACTATTTCCGTTTTTCGAAAATATACTTGCGTCAAGAATTTAAGTCAAGTCTCTACGCCTACATTTTTTCAAGTCACCCCGCCCGCGGCCATGGCCTGGATCTGCTCGTCGGTAAAGCCCAAGCGTCCCAGCACCTGCGCTGTGTGTTCCCCCAGCGACGGTGGTGGTGAAGTGATGCGGCCCGGCGTACCCGAGAACTTCACCGGAAAGCCCAACTGCGGAATACGGCCTTCCACCGGATGGTCGACGTGTAGCAGCATTTCGCGGGCGCGCACCTGGGGGTCATCAAACGCCTCGCGCATCGTGTTGACCGGCCCACCGGGAATGTCGTGCTCAAAAAATAGCGCCACCCATTCGCTGCGTGTGCGCTGGGCGAACACCGCATCAAGCTGGGCGAACTGAGCGTTTCGCGCTTCCCCTTCAGGGAACTGGTCTGCTTTGAGCTCGGGCACACCCGCAACCTCACAAAAGCGCGCCCAGAAGTGGTCTTCGAGCGCACCGAGCGTCACAAAATGCCTGTCTTTGCAGCGGAAAATGCTGTAGCACGGCGCGCCGCCGGTGTTGCGGTATTCGCCGCCCTTAGGCTCGCAATCGCCGAACAACGGCTCAGCGGCATGGTAGGCCAGGAAGGACATCGCGCCGTCCATCATCGACACGTCGACCATCTGGCCAACGCCGCTGGCTTGCCGCGCGATCACCGCCGCCATGATCCCGTAAGCGGCCATCAGTGAGCCGCCGCCGATGTCGGCGGTGAGCAGCCCCGGCACCAATGGCCCTTCGCCCGCTTTACCGAACAGCGGCAGCGCGCCGATGATGCCCATGTAGTTGAGGTCATGCCCGGCCACCAGCTTGTAGGGGCCGTCCTGGCCAAACCCGGACACAGCGCAGTAAATGAGCCGGGGGTTAATGACCTTGAGCGTGTCGTAGTCCAGACCCAGACGCTTCATCACGCCGGGTCGAAAGCCCTCGACGACTACATCCGCCTGCGCCGCCAGCTGCTTGAAGATCGTCTTGCCCTCGGCGCTTTTGAGGTTGAGCGTCATGCTCTGCTTATTGCGGTTGCACAACAGGAAAGTTCCTGAGTCAACCTTGCCCATCGGCGGAAAACCGCGCTGGTAATCGCCACGGCCAGGCTCCTCGACCTTCAGCACCTCCGCGCCGAGGTCAGCCAACATCTGGGTGCACAGGGCGGCTGGCAGCAGGCGGCTGGCATCGATAATCTTCAGACCGGTCAACGCGCCGGGTAGATTTTGGGAAGCTGGTGCAGGGGAAGTGGTCATTTATAAATTTCCTGTTTACGAAAACTAATTCTAAAAATGGAAATTTTACAACCACGTCACCAATTCTATTTTTCGTTATCTTGCATCACCTCGCCTGACACGACCGAAAAAAGCAACAGGAAAAATGGGCTGGCGACAGCGTCTGGACACCCGATGCCGTGTACCTCTCCATCACCGGCACCGGACACAGAGCCGCCGGCTACCGTAACGGCGTGTTCGCCCGCTCGGTGGTGCGGCTCCGGTCTCGCGTTGTGCCTATGGCCAAGCTAGCGAAGGGCTGCGCACCGGCCGCGTGGCGCTCTAAAGATCTGGGCGACGTGGCCTGACGAGCAGCCGAATCCGGCCGTCTGGCGTCGAACTACCCTTTACGCCTTTACGCCTTTACGCCTTT
>JBBAPP010000033.1:0-15397 GCA_040400775.1 Polaromonas sp.
CTTATTTGCTTTTTCTGGCGGCCATCAGCGTCAGCTTGGGGGTGCTTAATTTACTGCCATTGCCGGTTCTGGATGGTGGCCACCTGATGTATTATCTTTGGGAGGCTGTCACTGGCAAGACCTTGACAGAGGCCTGGATGAATGGGTTGCAACGTGGCGGCATCGCCATTTTGTTGTGCATGATGTCAGTCGCTCTCTTCAATGATGTCTCGAGGCTCTTCGGCTAGTCTCCAACTTATTCCGGTCAACTCTGGCAAGTTCATGCAAAAATTATTTACCCGATTAAAACTTCGAACTGTCTTTGTCGTTGCTTCCAGTTTATTGATGGCGCATAGCGCATGGGCAATTGATCCTTTCACACTTCGGGATATTCGGGTTGAAGGTCTGCAGCGTGTTGAGCCCGGTACGGTCTTTGCATCACTCCCATTTCGTGTGGGCGAAACCTACAACGACGAAAAAGGTACCAGCGCTATCCGTGCACTGTTTGGTCTGGGTTTGTTCAAGGATGTGCGCCTGGAGGTCAGTGGCGATGTGCTGGTGGTGATTGTTGAAGAGCGTCCCACAGTTGCTGACGTCAACTTTATGGGTGCCAAGGAATTTGACAAAGAAGTGCTTAAAAAAGCACTTCGCGAAATTGGCCTGGCTGAAGGGCAACCCTTTGACAAAGCTTTGGCTGACAGAGCTGAACAAGAGCTTAAGCGCCAATACATCAACCGCAGCTTGTATGGTGCTGAAATCATCATCACCGTCACCCCAATTGAACGCAACCGTGTCAACCTGTCTTTCAATGTGACTGAAGGCGATACCGCCAAAATCAAGGATATTCGCGTTGTTGGTAATAAAGTTTTCAGCACGTCAAGGCTGCGAGATCTGTTTGACTTGGACACCGGTGGCTGGATGAGCTGGTACACCAAAGCAGACCGGTATTCGCGCGCCAAACTCAGTGCAGATATTGAAACCATGCGCTCGTACTATTTGTCGCGCGGTTACCTGGAGTTCCGGGTTGACTCGACCCAAGTGGCGATCTCGCCTGATAAACAAGACGTGAGCATTACCATCAATGTCACAGAGGGTGAACGATTTGTGGTTTCTGGCGTCAAGCTGGAAGGCAATTTTTTAAACAAAGAAGACGAGTTCAAATCATTCGTCAGCATCAAACCTGGAGAGGCTTATAACGCCGAGACGGTTGCAGCGACAACCAAAGCTTTCACCGATTATTTCAGTGTATTCGGCTTTGCTTTCGCTAGGGTCGATGCGGTCCCGGAAATTGACCGTGCCAACAATCGCGTGGCTTTTGTGTTGCAAGGCGACCCGTCACGTCGTGCCTATGTGCGGCGCATTAACGTTTCTGGTAATAACCGCACGCGTGATGAAGTGATCCGCCGCGAGTTCAGGCAATTTGAATCATCCTGGTACGACGGCGACAAAATTCGCGAGTCACGCGCACGGGTCGACAGACTTGGCTTTTTTACTGAAGTCACGGTTGACACCCAGGAAGTTACTGGCACCTCTGACCAGGTCGATGTGACCGTCAATGTGGTTGAAAAACCGACGGGTAACTTGCAGTTGGGAGCGGGTTTTTCCAGCTCTGAAAAGCTCTCCCTGAATTTTGCTATCAAGCAGGACAATATATTTGGTTCAGGTAATTACCTTGGAATCGATGTCAACACCAGCAAGATAAACCGACAGATTGTCTTGAGTACGGTGGATCCCTACTTCACTGCGGATGGAATCTCTCGTGCCTTCGATATTTATCACCGCAATAGCCGCCCGCTGGATGGGCAGGGCGGTGACTATGGGTTAAAAACCACCGGTAGTGCGATTCGTTTTGGCGTACCTTTTTCTGCGCTGGATACGGTTTTTTTTGGTATCGGTTACGAGCGGTTGACAATTGTCCCTGGCGTCAATGCATTGCCAGTGACTTATCAAAACTATGCCACAACCTTTGGTCTGACCAGTGATTCTGTTCCGCTGACAGCCGGATGGGCCAGAGACAGCCGGGACAGTGCTCTGGTACCTACTCTAGGACGATACCAGCGGGCCAACAGCGAGTGGAGTGGGGCTGGCGATGCCCGATATATCCGGGGCAGTTATCAGATTCAGGAATACATTCCGCTCAATAAGCAATTTACGGTAGCGCTCAACGCTGAGCTCGGTTGGGGGCGTGGACTTAACGGCAGGCCTTTTCCTGCATTTAAAAATTCATCGTCAGGCGGTTTGGGTTCAGTTCGCGGCTTTTCGCAAGGTTCGCTCGGCCCTCGAGACGGCGTAGCGCCTAACGATGTTGCGGTTGGCGGGCCTAAAAAAATTACCCTCAACAGTGAGTTGATTGCACCGTTTCCTGGGACCGGCAATGACCGAACCTTGCGTCTCTTTGGCTTTGTTGACGTGGGTAATGTTTTTGGCGAAAACAGCTCTTACAAAATAAATGATTTGCGAGCCTCTTACGGACTGGGCTTCAGTTGGATATCACCTGTAGGTCCGTTACGATTTGCCCTAGCCAACCCGATTCGTAAAAAAGTAGGCGATAGAATAGAGCGATTCCAATTTCAGATCGGTACTTCTTTCTAATGTTGACTATTTCACGCCATATATTCCTGACCACTGTGATTGCGCTGGTTGGGTTTTCTGCCAGCGCGCAGGAGTTAAAAATTGGCATCGTCAATTTAGATCGTATTTTTCGGGAAGCAAATTCTGCGAAAAGTGCTCAAACCAAGCTTGAACAAGAATTTGGCAAACGCGAAAAAGACCTGAATGACGTTGCGACGCAGTTGAAAACACTGTCGGATAAATTTGAGCGCGAGGCGCCAACGCTGTCTGAAACACAGCGTACAACGCGCCAAAAACAATTGGTTGACCAGGACCGTGACTTTCAACGCAAGCGCCGCGAGTTCCAGGAAGACCTGAGTTCACGTAAAAATGAAGAATTGCAGCAGGTCATTGAACGTGCCAATCGCGTGGTCAAGACCCTGGCCGAAGCTGAAAAGTACGACTTGATTGTTCAGGAGGCGGTTTATGTCAACCCCAAGCACGACATCACAGACAAGGTGCTCAGAGCTTTGAATGCCTCGAACGGCAAGTAGCCCAGGTGCCAGGTTTGCGCCTTTGAGGTCAAGCCGCCTTGAAAGCGCTGCATGACAGTCAAACTGGCTGCGCTTTTTTCCGCTCTCACCAACGAATTTCCTGATGCCCGGTTAATCGGCGATCCTGAGCTTTTAATTGATAGCTTGTCGCCACTGGATTCTGCTTCCAGTGGTTCCTTGGCCTTTCTCAGTCATCCCAGATACACGCAAAAACTAGCGCAATCCAAAGCCGGATGCGTTATTGTGGGATTTGCTGCAGAATCTGTCGCTTCGCGACGCGGCTCATGCATCGTTGTGAGCGATCCTTATTTTTTCTTTGCGCGTTTGACGCAGGTGTGGAAGCGACTGCACGGAGCGGCCAGAGTGATGGGCATTCACCCAAGTGCTTTCATTGATCCTTCAGCCAGCTTGGGCGAGGGTGTATTTGTTGGTGCATTTGCTTGCATCGCTGCGGGTGCAGTGGTTGCTACTGGCGCGCATGTTGGTGAGCACTGCGTGATAGGCAAAAATGCGCTAGTAGGCGCTGGTAGTCGACTGTCGCCCCGTGTGACACTGGGCGACGCTTGCGCTGTAGGCGAGCGCTGCATTGTCCATCCAGGTGTCGTCATTGGCGCTGATGGCTTTGGGTTTGCGCCGCATGATGGACGTTGGGAAAAAATCGAACAACTGGGCAATGTGCGGATTGGTAATGATGTTGAAATTGGCGCCAACACCTGCATAGACCGGGGTGCGCTGCAAGACACGGTGATTGAAGATGGCGTCAAGCTCGACAACTTGATTCAGATTGGTCACAACGTACGGATTGGCGCGCATTCAGCACTGGCGGGCTGCGTCGGTGTGGCCGGCAGTGCCACCATCGGCAAGCATTGCACCATCGGTGGTGGGGCGGTAGTGCTTGGCCATTTGAGATTGGCTGACCATGTTCATATTTCTGCTGCATCTGTCGTCACACGCTCGATTTTGAAAGCTGGAAATTACACTGGACTTTTCCCCATCGACGACAATGCCACCTGGGAGAAAAACGCCGCCACACTCAAGCAATTACACAGTCTGCGCGACAGATTAAGGTTGGTTGAAAAATCGATAACGCCGAAAGACATTTAAAGAAAAAATCATGATGGATATTCACCAAATTTTAAAGCAGCTGCCACATCGCTACCCGATATTGCTGGTGGATCGTGTGCTTGAAATTGAAAAAGGCAAGCGAATCAAGGCGTTAAAAAATGTCACCATCAACGAGCCTTTTTTCATGGGTCATTTCCCGCATCGCCCGGTGATGCCTGGCGTGTTGATGCTGGAAGCGATGGCGCAAGCCGCTGCCTTGCTGGCGTTTGACATGCTGGGCCAATCGCCTGACGATAAAACGGTGTACTACTTCGCTGGCATTGACGGCGCACGCTTCAAGCGTCCGGTTGAGCCCGGCGACCAGCTCATCATGGACGTGACTCTGGACCGCATGAAAGCCGGAATTTTCAAGTTCAGCGGTACTACCCGTGTCGGTGATGCCGTCGCTTGCGAAGCGCAACTGATGTGTACCATGCGCACCATCGCATAACTAAAAATGGGGATTCATTCAACTGCCATTGTTGACCCACACGCTGAGATTGACAGCACGGTCAGCGTCGGCCCGTACAGCGTCATTGGCCCGCATGTCAAGGTAGGCGCTGGCACAACGATTGGGCCGCACTGTGTGATTGAAGGTCATACCAGTATCGGCACCGATAACCGTATTTTTCAATTCAATTCACTCGGCGCAATTCCGCAAGACAAAAAGTACGCAGGTGAGCCGTGCGAGCTGATCATCGGTGACCGTAACACCATTCGTGAGTTTTGTACGTTCAACATTGGCTCGCCGGGTGATGTGGGCGTGACGCGCGTGGGCAACGACAACTGGATCATGGCCTATGTACATCTGGCACACGACTGTCAGGTTGGCAATCACACGATTTTTGCCAACAACTCCCAGCTGGCTGGTCATGTGCATGTGGGCGATTGGGTGATTTTGGGTGGCTTCACGGTGGTGCACCAGTTTGTGCGCCTCGGGGCGCACAGCATGACGGCGATGTGCTCGTTATTGTTTGCTGATTTGCCGCCGTTTGTCATGTCGCAGGGGCAGCCTGCGCAAGCGCGCACCATGAATTTTGAAGGCCTGCGCAGACGCGGCTTTTCACCTGAACGCATCGCCAGTGTCAAGGCGATGCACAAAGCTTTGTATCGTCAGGATTTGACGCTGGAAGTAGCGCAGACACACATCGCAACGTTGATTGAAAAATACCCTGAGTCAGCTCCCGATGTGCGCATGATGCTCTCGTTTTTAGAGCAAACATCGCCGCAACGCGGTATTGTTCGGTAAATCCTGATGCATAAAGCGCCAACAGTGGCGATGGTTGCTGGAGAAACTTCTGGTGACTTGCTAGCGAGCTTGTTGCTTGAAGGGCTAAAAAATCGTTGGCCTGATCTGCAATCGTTCGGTATCGGCGGGTCACAAATGGCACAAAAGGGTTTTAATGCCTGGTGGCCCAGTGACAAACTGGCTGTTCGCGGCTATGTGGAGGTGCTGCGCCACTACCGTGAAATCGTGGCTATCCGTGAGCAGCTCAAGACCCGCTTGCTGCTTAGCCCGCCTGATATTTTTATTGGTGTCGACGCTCCAGACTTCAACCTAGACTTGGAAGCCGCGTTAAAGGCGAAAGGGGTTAAAACCGTACATTTCGTTAGCCCGTCGATCTGGGCATGGCGTGCAGACAGGGTTGAAAAAATTCGCCGCAGCGTCAATCACGTCCTGTGTATTTTCCCGTTTGAAGTGGCCTTGCTTGCCGAATATGGCATCGCGGCCACGTATGTTGGCCACCCGCTGGCCAATCTGATTCCCATGTTGTCTGACCGAGCGGCAGCCCGTAAGCAGTTGGGTCTGAACGCTGCCGACAGCGTGATCGCCATTTTGCCCGGCAGTCGAAAATCTGAGATTCATTACCTCGCCAAGCGCTTTTTTCAGGCTGCAGCGCTGATACATCGGTCGCACCCAGCGGTTAAATTTATCGTCCCTGCAATCCCTGCTTTAAGATCTGTGATTGAACGTATTGCTGGTGAAGTGGGTCTGCAAAACCTGCAAATACGCGATGGCCAGTCGCACACCACGCTCGCCGCCTGCGACGTGACCTTGATTGCCAGCGGTACCGCCACGCTGGAGGCGGCTCTTTTCAAGCGCCCGATGGTGATTGCCTACAACATGCACTGGTTGTCATGGCGCATCATGCAGCGTAAAAAGCTACAGCCCTGGGTCGGTTTGCCGAATATTTTGTGTGAGGATTTCGTTGTGCCCGAGTTGCTACAAAATGCCGCCACTCCGCAGGCACTCGCAGATGCAGTTCTGTGCTGGGTAGACACAAAAGCCCATGAGCCTGCCAAAATAGCCGCACTTGAACAACGCTTTGCCCGCTTGCACGTCAAACTGCAGCGCGATACATCTCAATTAGCCACCGATGCGATTGAAAAAATTCTTAAAAGCTGAACAAGTCGCGCTGTCGTGGGACACGCCGGGCTTGACTGCTGGCGTTGACGAGGCTGGACGTGGGCCCTTGATGGGCCCGGTGGTCGCAGCGGCGGTGATTTTAAATGATCTCAAGCCGATCAAAGGCTTGGCAGACTCCAAAAAACTCACCGCCTTGCAGCGCGACAGGCTCTACGACGAAATCCGCGCCAAAGCGCTATGTTGCTCGATTGCCATGGCTACGGTGGAAGAAATTGACGCGCTGAACATCCTTCAAGCCAGCCTATTGGCCATGAAGCGGGCGGTTGAGGGCTTGCGCTTAAAACCGCACAAAGCGCTGGTCGATGGCAACCGGCTGCCCTCCTTAAGCATGTTGGCTGAGGCAATTGTCAAAGGCGACGCAACAGTACCTGCTATTTCCGCTGCATCGATTCTGGCCAAAGTGACCCGTGACCGCTGGTGCGCCGAGTACCACTTGCACTATCCACAATACGGTTTTGCAGGCAACAAAGGGTATGGCACGGCAGCCCACTTGCTGGCATTGCGTGAGCATGGCGCGTGCCCGCAGCACCGCAAAACGTTTGCACCAGTGGCTGCGGTGTTGCGATGACTACGCCGCTAGAGCGCATTACATCAGCCAATAACCCGCTGATAAAAGAGCTGCGCAAGCTGGCGAGCAGCAACACCGCTTACCGCAAGCAAGGCCGGGTTTGGCTCGAAGGCGATCATTTGTGTCGTGCTGCGCTGGCGCATGATTTTAAGCCGGCTGTAGGTCTGTTTTCAGAGTCTTTTTGGCCTTTAGCCCAATCTTTATGGGCGCATGCAGCTATTAAAAACATAGTTATTCCAGATCTCTTGTTTGCTGATATCAGCGGCTTGGAATCAGCCGCCAGCATGGGTTTTGTGATGGAGCTGCCGGCCCATCCAGTGTTGCAGCCAAGCGTGGCCAGCGTCATCCTTGACCGGGTACAAGACGCAGGCAACGTCGGCTCAATTTTGCGCAGCGCAGCGGCTTTCGGCTTTGGTCAAGTCATTGCGCTTAAAGGTACGGCGGCTTTATGGTCACCCAAGGTGCTGCGGGCCGGCATGGGAGCGCATTTTGGCTTGCAGTTGCTCGAAGGTCTTGCGTCTGATGCTTTGGCGGCTCTCGCGATACCGATGCTGGTGACCAGCTCGCATGAAGGCAGTATTTTGGGTCAATCCAAACTCCCCACGCCTTGCGCATGGGTGATGGGGCACGAAGGGCAGGGCGTTAGCCCGGTGTTGATGGCTAAAGCTGCAGTGAAAGTTCGTATTGCTCAGCCTGGCGGTGAAGAGTCGTTGAACGTAGCGGCTGCTGCTGCGATTTGCTTGCATTTTTCGTCTCAGTTAAGCTGAATCGCGGCACTGAAAAGGCTATAATCAAAGGCTTTTCAAAACCCAGCAAGCCCAAGCGCCGCAAAGCAAAATCCCTCAAAAAAAGCAGCTAATTCGTCGATGACGAAGCGATTCGTCAGTCTGCGCTTGGGCAAGCCGTAAATATTCGGAGAACCCCGTGCTTTTGTCTTTACAGGGATCATCACAAACCAACCCACACGCCATATTGGCGTTGGCTGACGGCACAGTTTTTACAGGCAACTCAATAGGCGCTGCCGGTCATACGGTCGGTGAGGTGGTTTTCAACACCGCCATGTCAGGTTACCAAGAAATTTTGACAGACCCCAGCTACTGCCAACAACTGGTCACGCTGACCTACCCACATATCGGCAACTATGGCGTGAATGCTGAAGATGTTGAATCTGAGAAAGTTCATGCAGCGGGCCTCATCATCAAAGATTTACCGCTGCTGGCGTCCAACTTCCGCATGTCGATGACCTTGTCTGAGTATTTGGTCAAAGAAGCTACGGTTGCCATTGCCAACATCGATACCCGCCAACTGACGCGCCATTTGCGTAGCCAAGGCGCGCAAAACGGCTGCATCTTGGCGCTTGGCGATGGCTTTGCCGTCTCGCAGTCAGCGATTGACAAAGCCATCGCTTTGGCCAAAGCCGCTCCCAAAATGGCCGGGCTTGACCTGGCCAAACGGGTGTCTTGCCAGCAGGCCTACGAGTGGACGCAGACCGAGTGGAAATTAGGCTCGGGATACGGCGTACAAACCACCCCAAAATTTCACGTTGTTGCGTACGACTTTGGTGTCAAGAAAAATATTCTGCGTATGTTGGCTGAGCGCGGCGCGCGCATCACAGTGGTGCCGGCCCAAACCCCTGCGGCTGAGGTCCTTCAACTTAAACCCGACGGCATCTTTTTGTCCAATGGCCCGGGCGACCCAGAGCCTTGTAGCTACGCCATTGCTGCCGTGCAGGTGCTAATTGAAACTGGTATCCCGACTTTCGGGATTTGCTTGGGTCATCAGATCATGGCTTTGGCTACAGGTGCCAAAACCTTCAAGATGCAGCAGAGCCACCATGGCGCGAACCACCCGGTCAAAGATCTGGACAACGGCCGCGTCAGTATCACCAGTCAAAACCACGGCTTTGCAGTTGACGATAAAAACCTGCCGTCCAATCTTCGCGCTACCCACATCAGTTTGTTTGATGGCACGCTGCAAGGTCTGGCGCGGACAGACAAGCCTGCATTTTGCTTCCAAGGTCACCCTGAGGCATCGCCCGGGCCGCACGATATTTCGTATTTGTTTGATCGCTTCACGGCTCTGATGGAAAAGCATAAAAATGCCTAAAAGAACAGACATTCAATCCATCCTTATCATCGGCGCAGGCCCCATCATCATTGGTCAAGCTTGCGAGTTTGACTATTCTGGCGTACAGGCCTGCAAGGCGCTGCGCGAAGAGGGTTACAAAGTCATTTTGATCAACAGTAACCCCGCCACCATCATGACCGACCCGGCCACGGCGGATGTGACGTACATCGAGCCGATTACTTGGCAGACGGTTGAAAAAATTATTGCCAAAGAAAAGCCCGATGCGATTTTGCCGACCATGGGTGGGCAAACTGCGCTCAATTGCGCGCTAGATTTATGGCACAACGGCGTCCTGGAAAAGTACAAAGTCGAGCTGATTGGCGCCAAGCCAGAAGCCATAGACAAAGCTGAAGACCGATTGAAGTTCAAAGACGCGATGACCAAAATCGGCTTGGGTTCAGCGCGTTCAGGAATTGCGCATACGCTAGACGAGGCCTGGGCTGTGCAAAAGACGCTGGGTTTCCCCACGGTGATTCGCCCCAGCTTCACGCTGGGCGGCACAGGCGGCGGCATTGCCTACAACTCGGAAGAGTTCGAAGTCATTTGCAAGCGCGGCTTGGAGGCGTCCCCGACCAATGAGCTGCTGATTGAAGAGTCTCTCTTGGGCTGGAAAGAATACGAGATGGAAGTCGTACGCGACTCGGCCGACAACTGTATTATCGTTTGCTCGATTGAAAACCTTGACCCGATGGGCGTGCATACCGGTGACTCCATCACCGTCGCCCCCGCACAAACACTGACTGACAAGGAATACCAGATTATGCGCAACGCATCTCTGGCGGTGCTGCGTGAAATTGGTGTCGATACCGGAGGCTCGAATGTGCAGTTTTCCATCAACCCAGTCGATGGTCGCATGGTGGTGATTGAGATGAATCCGCGGGTGTCGCGTTCATCGGCACTGGCATCCAAAGCTACGGGTTTCCCAATTGCTAAAGTTGCCGCCAAGCTGGCAGTCGGCTACACGCTGGATGAGCTGCGCAACGAAATCACTGGCGGCGCAACACCTGCATCGTTTGAACCCAGCATTGATTACGTGGTGACGAAAATCCCGCGTTTTGCGTTTGAGAAATTTCCAACCGCTGATTCACGTCTGACAACGCAAATGAAGTCGGTCGGCGAAGTCATGGCCATGGGACGTACCTTCCAAGAATCGTTTCAGAAAGCCCTTCGCGGCTTGGAAGTTGGCGTTGACGGGATGAACGAAAAAACCCAAGACCGTGAAGTGCTGGAGAAAGAATTGGGTGCGCCTGGTCCCGACCGAATTTGGTACGTGGGTGATGCGTTTGCGATGGGTATGAGCGTGGACGAAGTTTTTGCGCTGACAAAAATTGACCCCTGGTTTTTGGTGCAGATTGAGCAGATCGTCAAGATCGAGCTGGAATTGGAAACTACGTCGTTAGAGAAAATTGACGCGGTGACGTTGCGTACGCTGAAGCAAAAAGGTTTTTCAGACCGCCGCTTGGCCAAGCAGCTTAAAACCACCGATACCGCCATCCGTGAGGCGCGTATTGCGCTCGGCGTGCGACCAGTCTACAAACGCGTCGACACCTGCGCGGCAGAGTTTGCGACCAACACCGCTTACTTGTATTCGACCTACGAGGCTGAAGGCTCTGAATGCGAAGCCGAGCCGACGAACAAGAAAAAAATCATGGTGCTGGGCGGTGGGCCCAACCGCATTGGTCAGGGTATTGAGTTTGACTACTGCTGCGTACATGCCGCTTTGGCGATGCGTGAAGACGGCTACGAGACCATCATGGTCAACTGCAACCCTGAGACCGTGTCGACCGACTACGACACCTCAGATCGCCTGTACTTTGAGCCGTTGACGCTCGAAGACGTGCTGGAGATCGTCGACAAAGAAAAGCCATTTGGAGTGATCGTGCAATACGGCGGGCAAACGCCGCTCAAACTTGCTTTGGATCTGGAAGCCAATGGCGTTCCCATCATCGGCACCTCGCCAGACATGATTGACGCCGCAGAAGACCGCGAGCGCTTTTCTATACTGCTGCGCGAGCTTGACCTGAAGCAGCCACCCAATGCCACGGCGCGTACCGAAGCTGAAGCGCTTGAAAAAGCCAGCACACTGGGTTACCCGCTGGTGGTACGTCCGAGTTACGTGCTGGGTGGCCGTGCGATGGAAATCGTGCACGAGCAGCGCGACCTGGAGCGCTACATGCGCGAAGCCGTCAAGGTCAGCCATGACTCGCCTGTGCTGCTGGATCGTTTTTTAAATGATGCGATTGAATGTGATGTGGATTGCATTCGTGACGACACAGGCGCAAGCTTTATTGGTGGCGTGATGGAGCACATCGAGCAAGCGGGCGTGCACAGCGGTGACTCGGCTTGTTCATTGCCACCTTATTCTCTCAGCGCAGAGACTATCAGCGACATCAAACGCCAAACCGCAGCGATGGCCGCCGCGCTGAACGTAGTTGGCCTGATGAATGTGCAGTTTGCTATTCAGCATGTGGACGGGAAAGACGTGATTTACGTGCTGGAAGTCAATCCTCGCGCTTCACGCACCGTGCCGTTTGTCAGCAAAGCTACCGGTATTCAGTTGGCTAAAGTTGCAGCGCGTTGCATGGTAGGGCAGTCCTTGGCTTCCCAAGGCGTCACTAAAGAAGTCACGCCGCCGTACTTCAGTGTCAAAGAAGCGGTGTTCCCGTTCGTCAAGTTTCCCGGCGTTGACACGATTCTCGGCCCAGAGATGAAGTCAACTGGCGAGGTGATGGGCGTGGGCAAAACCTTTGGCGAGGCGTTTGTCAAATCGCAATTGGGCGCTGGTACCAAGCTGCCGACGGCTGGTCGGGTTTTTATGACAGTAAAAAATAATGATAAACCCCGTGCAGTCGAAGTAGCACGGGCGCTAGCTGCTATGAAGTTTGATATTGTGGCGACCAAGGGTACGGCGGCTGCAATAACCGCTGCGGGCATTGCTTGTGGCACGGTGAACAAGGTCACCGAAGGCCGACCGCACGTGGTCGACATGATCAAGAACAATGAAATTGCACTCGTCATCAACACGGTTGAAGAGCGGCGCAATGCGATTGCAGATTCACGCCAAATCCGTACCTCGTCGTTGTTGGCCCGAGTGACGACCTTCACCACGATCGCGGGCGCAGAGGCTGCTGTGGAAGGCATGAAGCATTTGAACAATTTGAGCGTGATATCCGTTCAGGAAATGCACGCCCAACTGGCCTGAAATTTTCAATTAAACTTATTGCAATTAAAACCGCCACAGGGCAGCCCGTGGCGGTTTCGCTTTCACAGAGACACGCTATGGCAACTATTCCGATCACCAAAATTGGCGCTGAAAAACTTAAAGTCGAGCTGCATGAGCTCAAAACGGTTCACCGCCCTTGGGTCATCAACGCGATTTCCGAGGCGCGTGCGCAGGGCGACTTGAGCGAGAACGCCGAGTACGAATCCGCCAAAGACCGTCAAGGCTTTGTTGAAGGCCGGATTCAAGAAATTGAAGGCAAACTGTCTGTCGCGCAAATCATTGATCCGTCTGAAATGGACGCAGGCGGCAAGGTGGTGTTTGGCTCGACCATAGAGCTGGAAGACGAAGAGTCCGGCAACAAAGTCACTTACCAAATTGTGGGCGAAGACGAAGCCGATATCAAGTTTGGTCGGGTCAATATCAGCTCGCCGATTGCACGTGCGCTGATCGGTAAAGACGAAGGCGATTCAGTGGAATTTCAAGCACCTGGCGGCTTAAAGCGTTACGAAATCATCGCAGTGATGTACATCTAAAAAGATTAAAGTGCGCTATCGTTTTGGCCTGATGACTGCAGCCTTGTGGTGGGGCAGCCTCACAGCCTTGGGCTTTGTGATCGTGCCGATGCTTTTCACCCACTTGCCCAGCCCAACTGTTGCGGGACAAATAGCAGCCAAGCTGTTTACTGCCCAATCATGGCTGAGCATCGCTTGTACGATGTTTTTACTCCTGATGTACAACCCAAAAGTAGCCACATACCAAGATATCCGAGGACAATCTGCTATAAAGTTTATAGTTACTGGTTTGCTGCTGACGGTTTTGGTGGAGTTTGGCTTGTCGCCCCGCATCGTCAGTGCGCGCCTAGATGGCGCTAATTTGAAGCTCTTGCACGGCTTGGGTAGTGCAATGTATTTTGGACAATGGCTTTGTGCGGGCTGTGCGCTTTGGTGCTTGAGCCGCGAAAAATAGCCAGCCTCATAAACGTTCTGCAGCCTCAAGCGTATTGACTAAAAGCATGGTGATCGTCATCGGGCCTACGCCGCCGGGTACAGGCGTGATGTAAGCCGCCACCTGGCTAACCCCTTCAAAATCCACATCCCCGCAAAGCTTGCCGTTGTCGTCGCGGTTCATGCCTACGTCAATCACGACGGCATTGGGTTTGACCATGTCAGCTGTCAGCACGTTGCGCTTGCCCACCGCCGCAACAATCACATCCGCTTGCAAAGTCATGGCTTTCAAGTTTGCGGTCGCACTATGGCAAATGGTGACAGTGGCGTTTTTTTGTAACAGCATCAGTGCCATCGGCTTGCCGACGATGTTGCTGCGGCCAATCACCACTGCGTGTTTACCATGCAGGTCGTAGCCAATGCTTTCCAGCATTTTCATGCAGCCGTAGGGCGTGCAGGGCCAAAAGCCAGGTTGGCCGACCACCAGTGAGCCCGCACTGGCGACGTGAAAACCGTCTACGTCTTTTTCTGGTGCAATGGCTTCAATGACTTTGTGCGCATCAATATGTGCTGGTAGCGGCAACTGCACCAAAATGCCATGAACTGCTGGGTCGTTGTTCAGTACATCGACACGCGCCAATAAATCAGCCTCGCTCAAAGTGGCGGGGTGTTTGTCTAGGACTGAATACAGTCCGTTGTCCTCACAAGCTTTGACCTTGTTACGAACATACACCTGGCTGGCTGGGTTGTCGCCTACCAGCACTACGGCCAGCCCAGGCGTGATGCCGCGAAGGCGCAAGGCTGCTGCACGTTGTGCGACGCTGGCACGAAGTTGCTTGGATAAGGCGTTTCCATCAATGATCTGGGCTGTCATGGCATAGTTTGAGTTTTTTAGACTGTTTTTACCAACGGAAACGTCAGAATTTATTGCTTAAGCGTATGAATTCGGAAGTGAACAGCTATAAATAATATAGCGTTATGAAGCATCAGGTCAGGCTTTTGCTGTGGTCGATCCGAGTGCTATTTTCAGCAAATCAGCCACGGTATTGGCGTTGAGCTTTTCCATGATGTTGGCGCGGTGCGCTTCTACGGTCTTGATACTGATACCCAAGTCATCAGCAATTTGCTTGTTCAAGCGACCCGCCACAATCCGCTCAAGTACCTGAGATTCACGCGATGTGAGCTTGGCGAGCAAGGCATCGCGGCTAGCCGATTGCTGTTGGCCTGCAAAGGCTTCTTTGGCTTGCTCCAGCATGCGCTCAACGAGGTTGACCAGCGCTTCTTCTTGAAACGGCTTCTGGATGAAGTCCATCGCACCTTTTTTCATGGTGTTCACCGCCATGGGAACGTCGCCGTGACCAGTGATGAAGACCACTGGCAAAGGTGATTTGCGCTCAACCAGCTTGTCTTGCAGCTCTAGCCCGGTCATGCCGCCCATGCGAATGTCCACAATCAGGCAGGCAACTTCACGTGCGTCGTAACGACTTAAAAAAGTTTCTGCCGAGTCATAGCAGCGCACTCTGTAGTCTTTGCCCTCCAACAGCCACTGCAAAGAGTCGCGTACGCCCTCGTCGTCATCCACAACATACACAGTACCTTTTTTGGGAATCAAGCTCATACCAAATTTTCTTTCGTGAACTTTTCAAGACTTGCTTGAATCATCAATGGCCAAATTATTCAATAGATTCTATGCTACTGAATCAGTAGCAGAAACGGTCGGTTCAAGACTTGGCGAGACCAGCGGAGTTACTGGTATCCAAAAGGTGAACTGGCAACCCGTCACATCATTTCCATTGTAGAGGTTCTCAGCCTCCAGCCGACCCTGATGCGACTCCACAATGCTGCGGCAAAGTTTAAGGCCGATGCCCATGCCTTCAGCCTTGGTGGAGTAAAACGCTTCATAGAGCCGCCCTTTGACTT
>JBBAPP010000033.1:15497-17209 GCA_040400775.1 Polaromonas sp.
CCCATGCCTTCAGCCTTGGTGGAGTAAAACGCTTCATAGAGCCGCCCTTTGACTTCTGGAGACAGGCCACGCCCCGAGTCCAGCACTGAAAACTCCACCACATGATGCTCGTCAATAGTCTTGGGTACCACCCGTAACTCAACACTGCGCCTGGCGGTTGGCAGGTGGGCTTGTTCTATTGATTCAGCTGCATTTTTCATCAGATTGATCAATACCTGCTCAATCAAAATCGGGTCCACCATGACCTGCGGTAGGCGTGCGGCGATGTAGTGCGTCAGGCGTACATTGTGGCGGCGCAGCTCGATCTCGGCGAGTTCCATGGCATTGCTCACCATTGTGCTTACATCGGCTAGTGTGCGGTTGGGCTCGCTGCGTTTGACGAATGAGCGAATACGCTGAATGATTTGGCCCGCTCGGTGTGCTTGTTTGGCAGTTTTTTCAAGTGCCAACAGCAAATCCTCAGGGGTGATTTTATTGGCCTTGATGCGCGTCACCATACCGTTGCAATAGTTGTTAATCGCCGTCAATGGCTGATTAAGTTCGTGCGCTACGCTCGAGGCCATCTCGCCCATGGTGATCAGCCTGCTAGCGGTTTGGGCGCGTTCGTTTTGCTGGGCAGCTTGCTCTTCAGCGTGGCGGCGTGGCGTGATGTCAGTGGCAATCACCATTTGCGCCAAGCGACCGTCTACCCATGTCAGGTAGCGCGAGCGTACCTCCAGCCACTTTGACAGGTTGGGAACAAAAATTTCAGCGTTTTCTGACTGCGCGGCGGTCAGTATGTCGGTTGGGAATCCGGCCAAGCCGTCTACCGCGTCCAGTGCGTCGTCGGTGGGGGGCGCAGCGGGTACGCCAGCTTGCGCAATCAGGTTCATGTGGCCAGATACCTCAGCACCAAACCACGAGCGATACAGCTTGTTGGCAAACAGCATTTCTTCACTGCCCAAAGGTGCTACAGATACCGCTGCATCCAAGCCTTCCAGAACAGTGGTGAAGCGCTCGTAAGAAGCCGACAATTCTTCGCGAATGCGCCGGGGCTCGGTGATGTCGGTCATCGACGTCATCCAGCCAGTTTGCTGGCCTTTCGGGTCAATCAAGGGCGACACGTACATGCGGGCATCAAAAATCTCACCATTTTTGCGCTGCACACGTACCTCAAAACCACCGGGTGGTGTGTGGCCTGCCAACTCATCGTTGAGTCGGGCCATGGAGGTTTCAATATCGTTTTCGGGCCAGTGCGGGAAGGGTGGCATCCGACCCACCAGATCAGATTCTTGCAAACCCGTCATTTGGCAAAAGGCCGGGTTTACGTAAGTGATGCGGCCTGTCATGTCGAGCGCACGCATACCCGTCAGCATGGAGTTTTCCATCGCTCGGCGAAAATTGGTTTCTTTAATCAGCGCTTGCTGCGCTTGCACACGGCGCCGTGTATGGCGCCAGGTGCCCAGCAGCATCCAGACGGTCAGCGCGCTCAAGGCACTGACCAGCCAGAAAAACCCGCTGCCCACCATGCCCAAAGACGCCTTGTAGCCCTGCGCTCGTATTAATAAACCGTTGCCGACTGGCGAGACAGGAATTTCGTACTCTGACGCACCTTCAGACCAAGGCAAAAGTCGTACAGCTGGGTTGCCAGGCGGCGGTAAATTACCTGCCAGCACATTGTTTTTATCGTCCAGCAAGGTCACCGCATATTTGGCGGTGACTTCCGTGGGTAC
>JBBAPP010000034.1:0-8012 GCA_040400775.1 Polaromonas sp.
CCCATTCTGCCATCCTGCAAGGCTTCCACCCTGGCCGTGATCGCAAAACCACCTGCGGCACCCACACTTAACAAAATCATCTGCCCTTGCTTGACCAGCACGGTTCGGCGCAAATCATGGCTGCGCAGAGGCGTGCCGGCGGGCACGTCGCGCACCATTTCAGCATTTTCCAGATCCTTGACAGAACTCACAACCTGGCTATCGAGGCCTTGACCCGAATGCTCGACCTCGGTCAATAGATCGGGGGTAACAATCGTTCCTGCCCGCAGCAATACCTTGCCTACCACCACTTTGCGGCCAACAATGGCAGGGCTGACTCCGGCGCTTGCCGCCGCAGACGTCAGGGGCGCCACGGATGTCAACCCCGTAGGCATGACTGGCGTGAACACCAGCCGCAGATACAGCTGCCAGCTGGCCGGGCCCAAACACCGCACCCGCACTGTTTCGCGCGACGCAAACGGAAGATCCATCAGCAAAGCCTGGTCACAGCTTTGCAATTGCACCCGACTGTCCATCGGGGCAAAACTAAATTGCTCAGGTGTCAACTGCTGCGTCTGCTGGACCCACTTTCCAACTTCAGTAAGCAGTTTGCTTTGTCCGACCGGGGCTTGTGCCTGAACCGATAGCCCAGCCAACAAGCAGCCAGCCAGCCAGTAAGACATAACTTGCCGAGCGCAACGCGTTGCAAATCCAGGCCTGGTGGCTGCAGGAAATAAATGGTACGAAAATTGCACGCTCAACACCTATCTGTTGAAAAAATGACACAAAACACAAGGCTGACACTAGTTAAAGCAAGAAAAGTGCCATTTATTCCCGCACTGGACCCATCATGTCGACACCCGAAACCTTGAAAGCCACATCGATAGCCGCACCCTGGTTGCCAACTGAACCGTTGCGCAGCATGACCAGCAGGCCCAAGTCTGATTTTTCAAATACCCTGCAACAGCTCCAGGATGCCCCCAAAAATCAGCTCAGAGTCGCCAAGGGCGACACCCTGACCGGCATCGTCCGGTCCCAAGCACGTGCCCAAGGCCTAAAGCTTAACAATGCCGAAGAACTTCGCCTGGTTCGGCAATTGGCTGAGGCCAATCACATCAGCAACCCCGATCTGATCAACGCCGGGCAACAAATCAATGTGGCGTCGTTAACGCACGAATGGACCGCTGCTCGAAACAGTCCCGCCGCAGCAGGGCAAGCGGCAGCGGTGCAGACCGCAGCGCCAGTGCCGGCAGCCCTGACATTGGCGCATCGTGCTGCGCTGGCTGGTTCGACACCAGCCAGGACCAGCTTCACACCTGCAGAGCGTGGCAGCGCCAACCCAGTGCTTGAAAAAACCCTGGCGCGCGCGGTTGCCAAAGGCTTTATTCCGCCTGCTGAAAAAGCGCCGGTCTACGACAAAATTCTGCAAATGGCCAAGTCCTACGGCTTTGCACCAGATGACTTTGCCCGCATGACCTTGATGGAAAGCGACGGTATGAACCCACGCGCCAGCAACCAGCGCTGCCACGGCATCATTCAGTTTTGTGATGGCCCGGCGCGCGGCGCGGCCTCCGCCGGTTACAGCACCAATGCGCGGGCCATTCTGGACTTGAGTGTGCACCAGCAACTCAGCCTGGTTGAAAAGTACTTTGCCGACGTGGGCTTGCGAAGCCAGGGACCTGTTGGCCTGGAAGACCTCTATTTGTCTGTCCTTAACCCAGCCTCGCGCATTCAAGCACAGGCCACCAGCCCACTGAACATCCAGGGCAAACAAGCGCGCGTCCTGCATACCGACAGCAACACCGAATCCCCGATCACCCGCCAGTCGATTCGCCAGGGTTTGTTGCGAAATGCGGCAGAGCGATTGGCTTCATGGCTGCCCGCCTCGCTGGGACCATCGGTCCAAACCGCACAACACCCTAGCGGCAACAAGACGCCTTGATGGAGCGGCCGGGCCATCCGGCAAAGCGGCAAACCTTTGCCGCTTTGCGCCAGGAATTGTCCAACATGCTGGCGACTCAAAGCTTGCCCGGTGCTGAACAGTCCTTTTAAAAGCGGCAATTTTGTGTGGCACAAAAAATGCTCATTTAAAGAATCCCGTGAACACCTGACCTAAAGGTGTCGACATATCGGCAGATAACTTAAGCGTAATGGAGCCATGGATATGAACCTGATCGACACCGCATTTAGCGCACACGAAAAAGCATTGGGCGTTCGCAGCCAGCGGATGGAGTTACTGTCACGCAACATCGCCAATGCAGACACGCCGAACTTCAAGGCCCGGGACATTGATTTCAGGCAGGCACTTAAAGACACGCAGGCAAGCACGCTGCAAGCCAGCCACCATTCCCACATAACAAACACAGACGAAGCATCCCGCAGCAGCACAAAGTACCGCATCCCTTTCAACGTCGCCATCGACGGCAATACCGTCGAGCTTCCGGTGGAGCAGGCCAAATTTGGCCAATATGCCGCTGAATACCAAACCACCTTGAGTATTTTAGAAAACCGTATCAGCGGTATTCGCAAAGCATTGCGGGGAGACTAAAAATGGCTCTTGATAACTTGTTCGGAATCGCCGGTTCTGCACTCAACGCACAGTCCTCCCGAATGAATGCCACTGCATCCAACCTGGCCAATGCAGGCGTGGTTGCCACCGCTGAGAAAGACGCATTCAGAGCCAAGCGGGTGGTGTTTAAAACCATCATGGACCAGCAAACGGGCAAAAGCGACATGGGCAACCAGGGCGGCATTCGGGTCAGCGCCATCAGCGACGACCCCAAACCCGTCGCCCGTATGTCAGCTCCTGGCAACCCCTTGGCCGACAAAGATGGCTACATCTATTTATCCAACGTCAATGAAATGACCGAAATGGTTGAAATGATGGCCGCTGCGCGCTCTTACCAAAACAATGTTGAAGTCGTCAACACCGCGCGCCAACTGATGCTGCGCACCCTTGACATCATCAAAAGCTAAGCCCTAAAGCGCAAGGATTTCTATGCCCAACATCAACCTTCTATCGTCCAACGTGCAGACCAACACCGCCTGGGCCTCGGCAGTACCCACCAGTATCAAAACCACCGCTGGTGCGGCTGAGGCGGCGCTGACGGCCAGCGGGAAAAGTGGCATGGGTCAAAAAGACTTTTTAACCCTGTTCACCACCCAGCTTAAAAATCAAGACCCGCTAGACCCCGTCAAAAACGAAGCTTTTGTAGCGCAGCTGGCCCAGTTTTCCCAACTAGAGGCGACCACCAATATGTCGACCACGCTGACCGACTTTGTCACCAGCATGTCGAGCAATCAAATCACCGCCAGTGCCAACTTGCTGGGCAAGAAAGTGTCAGTGCCCGACGGCCCGGTACAACTCAGTGCGGGTCAGCCCATACAAGGCATAGTCAGCCTGCCAAACGGCGCCCAAGGGATTCAGTTCAAAGTGTTTGACGACAAAGGGGTTTTGGTGAATACCCAAATCCTGGGCGGCCAGGTTGCTGGCGACATGACCTGGACCTGGGACGGCGTCAACGATGCCGGCAACGTCTTGCCCGATGGTGTCTACCGTTTTGTTGCCACGGCGGTAGTTCAGGGCAAAACCAGCAGCCCCAAGGTCAGCACCATGGCGTCGGTGGTTGGTATCAGCCAACAAGC
This sequence comes from Polaromonas sp., assembly GCA_040400775.1. Taxonomy (GTDB): domain Bacteria; phylum Pseudomonadota; class Gammaproteobacteria; order Burkholderiales; family Burkholderiaceae_C; genus Polaromonas. Next base: position 3,625 of record JBBAPP010000034.1, read on the forward strand.
CGACAAATCCATCGTGCTGCAAATTCAAGGCGGTAAGTCCATCAAGTTATCCGATGTCAGCCGAATCGACGGCTAAGCCCAACGCAACGCAACGCAACGCATTAAACCTACAGCAACCCTCAGGAGTATCCATCCATGTCCTTTTATACCTCGCTTACTGGCCTCAACGCTGCCACCGCCATGCTGGGCGTCACTGCCAACAATATTTCTAACGTTGGCACCACTGGTTTCAAGCGCTCGCGCGCTGACTTTGGCGATATTTTTGCCACCTCGCCCCTGCAAAAAGCCTCCAGCACGGTTGGTCAGGGCGCCTCGCTCAAGCAGGTCAGCCAGGAATTCAGCCAGGGCAATATCTCGTTCTCGTCCAACGCCCTGGACTTGGCGATTACCGGCGACGGCTTCTTTCCCCTGCGTTCAGCCGACGGTTTGACTGACACCTTCACCCGCAACGGTTCTTTCGTCCTGAACGAGCAGTTTAATGTGGTCAACTCTGCCGGTCAGCGTTTGATGGCTGCAACGGTGGACTCCACCGGCAGCGCCAACGTGAACGACCGGGTGGTTTTGACCATTCCGCAAAAAACCTCAGGCGAGGCCAAGCAAACATCCAAAGTATCTTTGGGCCTGAACTTTCCGGCCGATGCCTTGGTAATTAGTGAGACTTTTAGCCGGACCAACCCGGCCACCTATAACAAGTCCACCGCTTTCACCGTCTACGACAACGGGGGCAACGGCTACCTGGCCACCATCTACTACGTCAAAACCCAAAACGCCAACCAAAGCAGCCCGTTCAACAAGTGGCAAACCCATGTGTTTGTGGGCGAAGACCGGGTCTCAGCAGCACTGGCACAGTCGACAGACATCAACGGTGACTTGCAATATGTCAACCAATACGGCGAGATTAAATCCTACAAGGATGTCAAAGACGAGCTCACCACAGCAAAAACGCAGCTGATTGCACTAGATGAATTGACCGATAAAAGGATCTCGGTTCCAGCCAAGATCACGGGCCTGGGCTCCACCATTGACCTGTCAGGCGGTACCAACACGTTTGCCGGCTTGAAAAACTTGCCCACACCGATTGACCTGAGCAATCTTTTTTCAGTCAATATCGACGGCTCAACCGCTCCAGTAACGGTCGATCTGAGCTATTTGAAGGATTCGGCGACGGTTCTCACGGGTGCCGCCCTGGCCAATGAAGCGACCAAATTCCTGAACCGCAAGTTCGGTGACGAAACCACTTTCAACTTTACGTCGGTCGCAGCCGGCATTAACCCCGACAAAATTTTTACCATGACCAACTCGCGCGTCCAAAACGGCGCGCCGATCAAGGCTGAAATCACGCTGTCTGGTTTTGCCGACGAAAGCAACGTCAGCGTCGAGGAATTGACCAGTGTCATCCAGACCCAGGTGAACAACTCGGTGCTAGCCGGTCATGCCCGGCAATCGGTCGCAATTTCAGGCACTGCCACCGGCCAGGTCAGCTTTTTGGGCCGGGCCATTGCATCGTCTGCCAGCGGCGACACGGCAGCTGCCACTGCAGGCCGCATCGTGGCTGACAAAACTGCCATCATTTCCGCCACTGCAGGCCTGGAAGACATTGCGCTAGGGGCTGACGGCACTTCGGTAGTCCTGACCTACCACCAATTTCCCAAACAAACTGTTCTGCTGTCTGGCACAAGCACCGGCGTCAGCACCTTCATGGGTGTGGCCGTAACGGGTTCCGCCACAGGCAACACAGCAACCCAGAGCGCTGCCCTGATTGTTGCCAATAAAAAAGCAATCGTCGCAGGCACCGCAGCGGTTGCCGCCGGTATCACCGACATTCAGATAGATCCCGCCAACAATGCCCAGTTGATTCTGGTCTACAACCAGGCGGCAGCAACCCGATCAGCATTCACGCCTGCTTTCACCGGAGGCACCGGTTCGAATGTCGCAGCCGCAGCCAGCGTGGTGCTCAACAACATCAGTGCCGGGCTGACGACCAGCGCCGGTGTTTCACCCACCGCAGTGGCTGCAGCAACCGTTAACGGCATTGTCATAGGCGCCAGCAGCGCATTGAGCGCCGGCCTGGCCACCTCACCCATCACGGTGACCTACGACTACGGCAGCCAAAGCTTCAAGTTTATCGACAGCACCAATGCCGGCGCCAACACTATCACGCTGGCCTCAGGCAGCTCGCCCAACACCATTTTGGGCTTGGGCACGATTCCTGTCACGCTGGGAACCGACGGCCTGTCTGGGGTCAAAATGTTAGCAAACAATAAAAATCCGCTGCGCTCCATCACCGACCAGCGTTACGGTATTCAGGTCACTTTTGATGCCGTCAGCAAATCCTTCTCGGTCAGCTCAGGCACCACCGGCGACGGTTCAGCCATCGCGATCAGCGCGGTCTCGGCTTCGGGAACATCTCTGCTTGGGCTGACCAGCGCAAAAATTGACACCTCATACTTGGCAACCCGGGGTATCGCATCGAGTCCGGCAGTGGCCGTTGGCAAACCCCCCACTGTCAACGTTGGCAATAACTTTGCTGTCGATTCCACCAATAACGCGTTTGTGGTGACCGTTGACGGCATCAAAGGCAGCGTGGTGATTCCGCCAAGCCCGACCTACTCACTAGAGTCTTTTATGCGTGAACTACAAAAAGGCATCAACGAACTGGCCAGCCCGGACGGAGATGCACCGACTACCGTGAATGGGGTCAAGGTCACTTACGACTATACCAACAACAACTTCAAGTTCACCACTGGCACCAAAGGCGCCGACTCCTTCATCAAAATTTCCGGCAGCAGCAATTGGGGCCTGGACCAGGTCGAGGCTGCTCGGGGGACGACCTCCAACTGGATCAAACCGAGCCAACACAATGACCTTGTTGGCGGTGCCTTGCAACCCAAGTACATTGACAAAGACGGCAAAGAGACCACCAACGGAGACGGCTTTACCAGCCTGCCAGCGTGGTCACCGATTTATCTGGACAAAGGCGAGCTGACCTTCAGCACGGCGGGTAAATTATTTTCCCCGCTCATGGGTACCCAGCTTGAAACCGTTTTCCTGGCTGGCGGCAAGGGAGCACTGACGATTAACGTGGATTACGCCGCTTCGACCCAGTTCACCTCACCGTTTGCCGTACTGTCGCAATCGCAAGACGGCGCACCCGAAGGCTCACTGGTGGGCGTGACGATTGGTAACGACGGTCTGGTAAGTGCTTCTTTCTCCAACGGCAACCAAAAGTCACTGGCCAAGATTTTGCTCACCAACTTCTCCAGCCCAGCCGGTTTGCGCCAAATGGGTGACTCCAGCTTTCTGGCATCTGCGGCTTCAGGAAAACCGCAGCTGGGTCAGGCCGGCAGTGCCGGTTTTGGCACTTTGCGCGCGGGTGCAACAGAACGCGCCAACGTCGACTTGACGCAGGAGCTGGTCGACTTGATCACCGCGCAACGGAATTTTCAAGCCAATGCTAAAGCCATTGAGACCAGCTCCACCATGACATCGGCCATTATCAACATGCGTTCATAGGAGGTTAAACCATGGACCGTTTAGCCTTTACAGCGGTCGCTGCCATCAACGAGCAGCGAATAGCACTGCAAATGTCGACCAATGAAATGGCCAACGTAGCGACTGTGGGTTTCAAGCGCAGCTTTGAAGCTGCCTTGCGTGCCATCAATGTTCAGGGCCCAGGCCTGCCGACCCGCCAACAACCCCAGTCCCTCAGCCAGGACTACATCAGCTTGAAGCCTGGCTCTCTGATGGCTACCGGTAACAATCTCGACGTTGCCCTACGTGACAGCAGCGTCTTAGGGGTCAGTGCACCCAACGGTGAGCTGGCGTTCACCCGGCGCGGCGATTTAAGGTTAAGCGCCAATGGCACACTGGAAAATGGCAGTGGCCATCCGGTACGCGGCCAAGGCGGCGCAGTGATCACAGCCCCGCCTGGGGTCATGTTGAGCATTCAATCCGATGGCTCGGTGTTTGGCACCGACCCGGTAGCGACCGGCAACGTACCGCCCGTGCTGTTGGGTAATTTACTGCTACGGGATGCCAGTCAAACAAAATTACAGCGCCGTGAAGATGGCCTGTTTAAAGTGGCTGGTGCAGCCGCTGGTCAAGACATTACACCTGGTCCTAATTTGCCCGGCCTGACAGCCGGCGCATTGGAGGGCAGCAACGTCAACGCACTGGAAGTCATGGTCAAGCTGATAGAACAAAGCCGCTCATTCGAACAACAGATCAACATGATTAAAGAAGCCAAGACAACTGACGAATCTGGTGAAACCATGATGAAGTCAAGTTGACCGTGAGCGCCTGCCCTGAATTAAAAAAACCTTGCGGGACAGATCTTTAGCTCTGTCCCCAACCGATTGAAACCTTGCGGGACAGATCTTTAGCTCTGT